>NZ_AXVU01000007.1:0-215698 GCF_000482585.1 Streptomyces sp. CNQ329
TCCGAGGAATCGACCGCATACATCTCCTCGGTCGACTTCAGGTAATAACCCGTCCCGTCGAACTTGAACCGGTCCGGATCCGACAGATTCTTCCCCGTCTGAATACACAGCAGCGCATCATGCGCCGTCGCCTCATGCGCATACGTGTAATGCGAGTCATTCGTCACCAGCGGCGGAATCCCCAGCTTCCGCCCGATCTCCAGCAGCCCGTCCCGCACCCGCCGCTCGATCTCGATCCCGTGATCCATCAGCTCCAGGAAATACCGCTGCTTCCCGAAAATCTCCTGATACGACGCCGCCGCCTTCAGCGCCTCGTCGAACTGCCCCAGCCGCAACCGCGTCTGCACCTCACCCGACGGACACCCCGTGGACGCGATCAGCCCCTCCGCATGCTCGGCGATCACCTCCTTGTCCATCCGCGGCCACTTCTGCAGCCACCCCTCCTTGTACGCATCCGACGACAACCGGAACAGATTGTGCAGACCCGTACGGGACGCCGCCCAGATCGTCTTATGCGTATACCCACCCGAACCGGACACGTCATCACGCTTCTGATGCGGCTGCCCCCACTGCACCTTCCGCTTGTTCCGCCGCGACTCCGGCGCCACATACGCCTCGATCCCGATGATCGGCGTCACCCCGGCCCCCGTCGCCTGCGAAAAGAAGTCATACGCACCGTGCAGATTCCCGTGATCCGTCATCGCGATATGCGACATCCCCATCTCACGACACGCCGCGAACATATCCTTCAACCGCGCCGCACCGTCCAGCAGCGAATACTGCGTGTGCACATGCAGATGCGTAAAAGGCGGCTTGGCCACGGCGGCTCCTCACACAACGGGACGTTGTCAATAGCCTCATCAAATCCCCAGGCCAGGGACCGATTCAAACAACATGTGCACCCATCCGCACAACCCGGCGTTGTACCGGAGAGATCAGTTCATCCCGGGGCGGCTCACGGGGCCGCCGGGCGGGGGCCACTACCCCGACCGGAACCGTGCCGACGGCGCCGCACCTGCGGGACAATGAAAGTTCGTTCGCGTCGCGACCTGCGTCGGGTGTGGCCCGTTCGGATCCGGCCGCACCCGTGGGAGACGCCGCCGGGCACCGCCCGCTTGCGGGCGTTCCATCCCCGGCCGAACGGGGGCGGCACGCCGACCAAGGTGCCGGACAGGCAACGATTCGGCCGCATCGGTCCCGGATGGGCGGCTCCTTGCCTAGCCTCACCGGGTGGGGCCGGCCGCGACGGGGGCCGTATCTCCGCGCCGTCCGAGGTGCAGAGCCGAACAGCGGCTGGAGTAACGAGTAGCGCATGAACGACCGGAAGTTGCCGCATCACCGCACGCTGAACGCGCTGCCGTACTTCGTCATGGGCTGCGTCGCCGTGGTGGACGTCACCGCCGGGCCCGGCGTCGGCTTCCTCCCCCTGGTCTCGCTCGGCCCTGCCTTCGCGGGCCTGGTCGGAGGCTGGCAGCGCACGGTGTTCGTCGGCGGGATAGCGCTGGTGCTGTGCGTCCTGCTCGGAATCTCGGACGTGATGTTCGAGTCGCGGCGCGGTTACGTGGCCCTGCTGTCGGTCGTCGGCGTCACGATCGCCGCGCTGCTCGCGGTGCGGATGCGGCATCGCCGCGAGGAGGAGCTGGCCAGCGTGCGCTCGATCGCCGAGGTGGCGCAGCGCGTGCTGCTGCGCCCGGTGCCGCGCAGCGCGGGCCGGCTGCGGGCAGCGGTCTCGTACACCTCGGCGGTGGCGGAGGCACGGATCGGCGGCGATCTGTACGAGGTGATGACCTCGCCGGCGGGCGTCCGGCTGATCGTCGGGGACGTGCAGGGCAAGGGACTGGAGGCGGTGGAGACCGCCGCGGTCGTGCTCAGCGCCTTCCGCGAGGCGGCGTACGACGAACCGGACCTGACGGCCGTCGGGGAGCGGCTGGAGCGGGCGCTCGACCGGCAGCTCGACGGCGAGAAGTTCGTCACCGCCATCCTCGCCGAGGTGGGCGACGGCCATGAGGTGACGCTGCTCAACTTCGGGCATCCCGCCCCGCTCGCCGTGCGGCAGGACGGCGACGTGCGCTATCTCGCGCCGCCGCAGCGGGCTTTGCCGCTCGGTCTCGGGGAGCACGGGGTCGCCCGGCCGGAACCGCACACGGCGGGGTTCGCGCCCGGGGACCAACTGCTGTTCTACACCGACGGCGTCACCGAGGCCCGCGACCGCACCGGGGCCTTCTACCCGCTGGAGCAGCGCGCCGGACTGCTGAAGGACCCCGATCCGGAAGGGGCGCTGACCGCCCTGCGCCAGGACGTGATCGAACACGTCCGGGCGCCCCTGCACGATGACGCGGCGATGCTGCTGCTGCGCTACCGGCACGGCTGACGGCACGTCACCCGAGGCGGCGGGCGATCCGCAGCTCGGTCAGGTAGCGCTTGACGACACGGCCGCCGTGGCGCCCGTCGATCAGGCCCGCCAGGCAGGCGAGCAGCGCCTCCCGGGCCGGGGCGGGCAGCGCCCGGTGGCCGGAGTACGTGCGCAGCAGGTCGAGGTACTTGGCGGTGGAGTACGGCAGTTCCCACTCGTAGCGGTGGAAGACCGGCGCGCCGAAGCGCTCCTCGCCGCGGAGGTCGTCCCGGTCCTCGGGGATGGCGGAGGCGGGCCGCAGGCGCAGCCCCGGCGGGGTGGCGGGGTCGAAGCGTTCGTAGCAGCCCTGCGCCTCGGCGAAGAACTCCTCGCTGCCGCCGGCCACGTGGTGCGTACGGATGGTGGCGAGCACCCCGCCGGGGCGCAGCGCGTCCGCCGACTTCCACATCCGCACCGCGGGGTCGACCCAGGCGAAAGCGGTGGCGGCGAGCACCACATCGAACGGCTCCGGCGGCAGTGGCCACTCCTCGAACGCCGCGTTGACGACGTTCACGTCCGGAAACCCGGCGAGGTTACGGCGCGCGACCCGCGCCATGTCCGCGCCGAGTTCCACCGCGGTCACCCGGCAGCCGCGTCGGGCCGGCGGCCCGGTCGCCTGCCCGGTGCCGCAGCCGATCTCCAGCACCCGGCAGCCGGGACCGAGCCGCGCGGGGGCGGCGAGGGCGAGGTCGTCGTACATCGCCGGCGGGTAGCGGGGACGGGCCCGGTCGTACAGCTCAGGTACCTCGGTGAAGGTCGTGCGCAGCCGTTCGCGCTCCTCGTCTGTCACCGCCCCACCTTATGATCGGCCTCCTGCCCGGGCATCTTCTTTCTTCCGCGGCATCCGCCACCGAGAGGAACCCCCTTGATCCGACGCGAAAGCTACTGCGGCGGCCGTCTGGTGAAGGAGGTCGAGGAGGTGCACGGCGACCGCGCGCCCGCCGGCTGTGCGGCGCCGGGCGGCGACGGGCCCGCGCTGTGGCTGCTGGACGGCGAGCGCGTGGAGCCCGCGGAAGCGGAGGCGTTCTGGGTGGTGTGGACGTCGGTCGGCCGGCGGCATCCGCTGGGCGAGACGGCGCGGAGCTGGCCGGCGATCACGATCGCGTGCGCCATCGTGCTCTGGCTGGTGACGATGGTGCTGACGCAGTTCGAGTGAAGGGCGCACGGGCCGGGTGCCGCGCGGCGGTCCTCCTCGTTCCCGCCGGTTCAGTCGTCGTCCCTCTTCTCCTCGTGGTCCCGCTCGTGCTCGTGGTCGTGGTCTGCTTTGTGGCCGGGGCCGCCCCGGCCATGTCCGCCGACACGCTTCTCGCAGTAGCGGACGACGGCCTTCTCCCCGCCGGCCTCGCGGACGAGGCGGTTCCAGGACCTGTGGTCGCCTGCATTCCCCTCGCCGTCGCGTGCGGCGAGCAACTTCTCGCACAGCCGATCCACCGCCGCGCCCTGCTCAGCGCCCGGCCCCGGGCCGCCGGGGCCCGCTTCGTCGTGCGTGCCCTCCGGCGCCCCGGCGTCGTCGGCTCCCCCGCCGGGCGCGGTACCGGTGTCCGGCGCGTCCCGCCTGCCTTCCGGTCTGTCGTCCACCCGGCTGCCGCCCGCGGACGCGGCACCCTCGTCGGCGCTGTCCCCGGTGCGCTCCGGGTCCGCGGTGGCCGGCTGCGAGTTGGCGGGGCCGGCGGACGGCTCCGGGGTGGCGGGGGGCGTACGCAGGACCGCGCCGGCCGCGAGGGCGACACCGCCGAGCACGCAGCCGGCCGCGGTGACGGCCGCGGCGGTGCGCAGGCTCCGCCGCCGCGGCGTACGGGGCGGGGAGGAGGCACCCGCGCCGGCGGACGACAGCCGCACCACCGGTTCGGGTGCCGCCCGCCACGTCCGCACGCGCACCTCGCGGCCGGGGCGGACCCGGTCGGAGGCCCGGCCGTTCACACCGCGGCCGTTCACGGCAAGGCCGTTCGCCGCCGGACCGCGACGCGAACGGCCGCCGGCCGCCTCGTCGCGAGGGGCGGGGTCCGCGGACTTTGCCGCGTCCGCGGCACGTGCGGCGCGGAAGGCGGCCAGCGCCGCCTGCTCCCCCGGCAGCTCGGCGTCGAGCGCGGGGCGGCCGACCCGGGCCGCGGAGGCCAGCAGCGCGGCAATCCGTTCGGCGGTCTCCCGGTCGGCGGGCGGCAGCGTGGCACCGGCGTCCACCTGCTCACCGGCGAACAGCCGCTCGGCGGCGCACTCATCGAGCCAGGTGTTCCGGTCGTCGTCGCCCATCACATACCCCTGAGCATCCACGTGGCCGTGCGGGTGGGGTCACCCGCCGGTTCGCCGGTCGTGCGGGCGCCGGCCGCGGCGTCGCCGAGCTGGTCGGCCAGCAGGCGCAGGCCGCGCAGCGTGGCGGAGCGGGCCGCGGCGGGGCTCGTGCCGAGCACGTAGGCGGCTCGCTCGGCGTCCAGCCCCACGATCGCCCGCAGCGCGACGGCGTCGGCTTCCGCGCGCGGCAGCCAGGCGATCAGGGCAAGGGTACGCCCGCCGTCCGGTCGCTCCCGGCCCCCCGGGTGGTGGCGCCCGGTGGGCGGGGGGCCGCCGAAAGGCCGCGGGCCCCGGGCGGGGCAGTCCGGGCGGCCGCGCAGGTGCGCCAGGGCGCGGGTGCGGGCGATGCGGGCGCACCAGGCGCGAAAGCGCAGGGCGTCGCCGCCGAACGCAGGCAGGTCGCGGGCGATGTCCTGCCAGGCGCCCGCGGTGATCTTCTCGGCCTCGCCGTCTCCCGCTCCGTCGCCGACGAGTGTGCCCACGTAGCGGACGAGGCAGGGGTGCACCGTCCGGTACAGGTACACGAACGCGGTCTCGTCGCCGGCCTGCGCGGCGCCTACCGCCTCGGTGAACGGTGCGTCAGCTTCTGTCATACCGGGTCAGTCCGCCCGTGGCCGTCCGGCCGGGCGCACACCATACGGATCCATTCGGTAAGCACCCCCCAGGTGCCGGTTCATCGGGAGGCCGACCACACGCCTTCGCTGTCCGCCCGCGCGGAAGAGCACGCTACGGCCCGCCGCGGGATCGCGTCCAGTCCGTGGACACCGCCCCATACCCCTTGAGACGTAAGGGAGTTCTGCGCCGCATTGGGGTGGGTACGGGGCCGTCGCCCGGATGATCACCGATCTTCGCCCGGGCGCCCGCGGCCGTCGCCCAGGCCGTCGAGGAGCTGGCGCACGAGAGTGGCCGCGAGGTCGCCGGCGAGCGGGGCGTGGCCGAGGAGCAGGCGGTGGTAGACGGGCGCGAAGAGCTGGTCGACGGCGGCGGGGACGTCGGTGTCCGGCCGCAGCAGGCCGCCGGCGACGGCCTCGTGGAGCAGGCGGGCGCAGGTGGCGCGGCGCGGGTGCACCCACCGCTCGTCGAGCGCGGTACGGATGCCGGGGTCGGCCTGCGCGGCGGCGACGAGGTCGGCCGCCAGAGGACCGGCGGCGGTATCGCGGAAGACCCGGACGAGCGCGCCCACCTCGGCGGTGAGGGCGTCGGCGAGGCTCGCGCCGCCGGACTGCCCGGTGTGGGCACTCCCGGAGACGTGCGACAGACTGTCGAGCATCACGTGCCCGCGCGTGGGCCACCACTTGTAGACCGTCGACTTGCTGACCCCCGCCCGGGCCGCGATCCCCTCCATGGTGACCGCCTGCACCCCGCCGGAGATCAGCAGCTCCGTCGCCGCGGCGAGGACCGCGGCCCTGGCCCGCTCGCTGCGCGGCCGGCCCCGTGGAGCGCGCGGCCCACCCGTTTCGCCCATGCCCGCCTCCGGCCTCCGGCCTATACTGAACGCACCGTACGATAAAGGGAAGGAGCAGGTGTGACCAGCGCTCCGGTCCGCACGCTCAACGACGGCACGAAGCTCCCCGCACTCGGCCTCGGCACGTACCCGATGGACGACGCCCAGGCCGAACGGGCGGTCGCCACCGCCCTGGAGACCGGCTACCGACTGGTCGACACCGCGCTCAACTACGGCAACGAGACCGGCACCGGCCGCGGCATCGCCCGCAGCGGCGTGCCTCGCCAGGACGTCGTCGTCACCACCAAGCTCCCCGGCCGCCATCACGGCTACGAACAGACGCTCGCCTCCTTCGAGGAGTCCCGCAAGCGGCTGGGCGTGGGCTACGTCGACCTGTACCTGATCCACTGGCCGCTGCCACGCGTGGACCTGTACACCGACTCCTGGCGCGCGATGATCAAGCTGCGGGAGGAGGACCTCGTACGCTCGATCGGCGTCTCCAACTTCACCGTCGCCCAACTGGACCGGCTGGAGCGGGAGACCGGCGTGCTGCCGGCGGTCAACCAGATCGAGCTGCACCCACACTTCCCGCAGGAGGAACTGCGCTCGTACCACGCGGGAAAGGGCATCGTCACCGAGAGCTGGAGCCCGCTGGGCCGCGGCACCGACGTGCTGGCCGACCCGGCGATCGCCCGCGTGGCCGAAGCGCACGGCGTGACGCCCGCCCAGGTGGTGCTGCGCTGGCACACGCAGCTCGACGCCGTGCCCATCCCGAAGTCCGCGGATCCCCGGCGGCAGCGCGAGAACCTCGACGTCTTCGGCTTCGAGCTGTCGGCCGCCGAGATGGCCGCGGTCGCCGGCCGTCCGCCACGGCGCGTGGGCGGCGACCCGGACGTGCACGAGGAGCTGTGATCCGCGGCTCGTCGGGTACGGCGCCGCGCTGCCGAGCGACAACAGAGGAGACCGCAAGGTGAAAGCAGCAGTACTGGGAACGGGCGTGATGGGCGCCGGCATGGCGCGCTCCCTGCTCCGCGACGACGTCGAGGTGACCGTGTGGAACCGCACGCGGCAGCGCGCGCAGCAGCTCGCCGCCGACGGCGCCCGGGTCGTCCCGAGCGCGGCGGAGGCCGTGCGCGACGCCGACGCGGTGCTGATCGCGCTGTACGACGCGGACTCCGTGCTCAGCGTCCTGGCGGAATCGCTGGCGGCGTCGGCGGAGGACACCGTGTGGGTACAGACGGCCACCATCGGCTCCGAGGGCACGCGCCGGGCCGCCGAGCTGGCCACCCAGGCCGGGCGCACACTGGTGGAGGCCATGCTGCTGGGCACCAGACAGCCCGCGGAGACCGGTCGTCTGACGCTGCTGACGGCGGGCGACCCCGAGGTCTTCGCCCGGATCGAGCCGCTGACCGCGGCCATCTCGGTGAAAACCGTGTGGACCGGGCCGCAGGTCGGTGCGGGCACGGCGCTGAAGCTGGCGTGCAACGCCTGGATCGCCTCGATCACGGCGGCGACGGCACAGTCACTCGCCCTGGCCGGAGCACTCGGGCTGGACCCGAAGCTGTTCCTCAGGGCCATCGAGGGGGCACCCGCGGACAGCGGGTACGCGCAGGCGAAGGGCGAGGGGATGCTCACGGGCTCGTACGAGCCGCAGTTCGCGCTCGACGCCGCACTGAAGGACGTCGACCTGATCGACGGCGCGGCCCGCGGTGCGGGAGTCGACACGACGCTGCTGGGGGCTCTCAGGTCGCTGTACGCGCAGGCGTCGGAAGCGGGGCACGGTGGCGAGGACCTGGCCGCGGTGTACACGAGCTTCGGCAAGGCGAACGGCTCCGGCGGCCAGGGCTAGGCTCCGCGCGGCGCGCCGCCGTGCGGGACGGAGGCACGGACGCAGCGCCCCCGGCCGGAAGCCGGTGCCGTCCGCCCGGCGGTACGGGGGGTCTCCCCCACCGCCGGGCGGTCCGGTGCCGGCTTGTCAGCCGCCGTACACGGTGGCCTCCTTCGCGGTGGCCGCGACGCCGTTCTCACCGTTGAAGAAGCGCTCCCCCCAGTCCGTCAGCGCGGCCGGGTCGAAGTTCCTCGTCATGTCGAGGTACTCGACCCCGCCGCCGTTGCCGCTGTAGGACCAGCCCAGGTAGCCCAGGCCCAGTTCCTGGGTGAGGCTCATGATGGCGTCCTCGTCGGGGTTGCCGTCGGAGTGGTTGTGCCCGAACTCACCGACGGCGATGGGCAGTCCGGCCCCGGTGAAGGAGGTCAGGTAGTCCTGGATCTCGGCGGCGGTGTCGTAGACGCCGTACATGTGGATCGAGAAGAGGGTGTCGCCCTGCGGGTCGGAGTCGGCGACGGCCCCGGCGTTGCTGCGCATCGTGTTCGTCCAGTCCTGGCCCCAGTTGGGGGCGTCCACCATCAGGGTGTGCTGGAACCCGGCGCCGCGCAGCTTGCCGATGGCGCCCTGGGTGTCGGCCGTCCAGCGCTCGTAGCCCTGGTTGCCGTGCGGCTCGTTGCCGAGGTTGACGATGACGTAGTCCTCCTGACCGATGAGGGCGTCGCGGACGCTGATCCAGTAGTCGGCGGCCCGGTCGAGGGAGACCGCGGCGCCCTCCTCGCCGTAGCCGGTGGTGTCGTGGACCTCCAGCACGCAGATGAGCCGGTTCGCCTTGCATTGGCTGACAACGTTGTCGACGTCGGCGACGTCATTGCGCGGCCAGCGATCGCCGCTGGACAGGACCACGCGCACGCTGTTCGCACCCAGTTGCTTGATCTCGCGCAGCGAGTCCAGCTCGCCGGTGTACCAGGCGTGCGGGTGGTTCACGCCGCGTAGCACGAAGTCGTTGCCGTTGCCCTCCAGCAGCCGGCCGTCCTCGGTGTGCAGCCCGACGGCGGCGCGCTCGGCCCCGGCGCTCGGACCGGAGCCGGCGACGGCGGCGGCCAGGCCGAGGAGGGCGGCGAGCAGGACGCGTACGGTCCGGGTCCCGCCGCGCCGGCGGCGTCGATGAGCGATGAGGGGTGTGGTTCTCGTTGCGCTCATGTGCGGCTCCTCGCAGGTCGGTTGACGGAATGGGAGCGCTCCCATGAATCCACTCCCGAGCGGGCCGCGTCAAGGGCCGCGGCAGCGGCGGTCCCCGGCCCCACGGCCGTACGGACCGGACCCGCCGCGCGTCGTCGGTGGCGGTCGGTAGCGTTCTCGACGAGATCCCCGGGTCGAGCGAGGAGAGCCGAGAATGACGCAGCCTGAGCACACCGCGGGCGGACGGCCGGGCGCGGAGCCCGCCGGCCTGGTGATCGAGGGCTGCACCGCGCTGGTGCACGGCCCCGCGGGCGAGGTGGCCTTCGCCGAGAACGCCGGGATCGTGATCCGTGACGGCGCCGTCGCGGCGGTGACATCCGCCGCGGAGGCGGCGCGGGTGCCGGCCGCCGAGCGCATCGACGCCCGCGGCCAGGTCGCGATGCCGGGCCTGATCAACTGCCACACCCACGCGCCGATGGTGTTCCTGCGCGGCTTCGCCGAGGACGTGCCGGTCGAGGAGTGGTTCAACGAGTGGATCTGGCCGGTGGAGAGCAACCTCTCCGACCGGGACGTCGAACTGGGGGCGCTGCTGGCCTGCGCGGAGATGATCCGCGGGGGCGTGACGACGTTCGCCGACCACTACTTCGCCATGGACCGGGTGGCCGACGCGGTCACGGCCACCGGACTGCGCGCGGTGCTGGGGCTGGCGTACTTCTCCTCCCAGGGCCCCGAAGGCCGCGAGCGGTCGCTGGAGTTCGCCCTGCGCCGCGCCGGCGACGCCGGCGGGCGGATCACCACGTGCCTGGCGCCCCACGCGCCGTACACCGTGACGGACGCCGATCTTGAGGCCACCGCCGGGCTCGCACGGGAGCACGGACTGCTGGTCCACCTGCACGCCGCGGAGAACCGGGAGCAGACCGAGACCAGCATCGTCCGGCACGGCCGTACGCCCATCGAGGTGCTCCAGGGCTGCGGGCTGCTCGACACCGACGTGCTGATCGCGCACGGCACCGGGCTGACGGACGCCGACATCGCGCTGCTGGGCGGGGCGCGGGCCGCCGGGGTGGCGACCGCGCCGCGGGGCTATCTGAAGTTCGGCTGGGACACCACGCCGGTCCGCGCGCTGCGGGCGGCCGGCGTGCCGGTGGGTCTGGCGACCGACGGGGCGGCGTCGAACAACACGCTCGACGTCTGGGAGACCATGGCGCTCACCGCGCTGGTGCAGAAGTCGGCCGAGCGGGACGCCACCTGGGCCACCGCACGCCAGGTGCTGCACCACGCGACCGCCCAGAGCGCGCAGGTCGTCGGCCTCGGCGACCGGGTGGGCTCGCTGGCGCCCGGCCGCCGGGCCGACGTGATCCTGGTCGATCTGACGGGGCCGCACACGCAGCCCGTGCACGACCTCGCCGCCACCCTGGTGCACAGCGCCCGCGCGGGCGACGTGCGCACGACCATCGTCGACGGCCGGGTACTCATGCGCGACCGGCGGTTGCTGACCGTCGACGTGGCGGCGGTCGCGGCCGAACTCGCCCCGCGCCTCGCGGCGCTGACCGAGCGCGGCCACGGCCGCCGGATCCAGACCTACGACACGTAGGCGTGCCGGGCGGCTTACTCCGCGGCGTCGGGCGTCGTGACGCGGACGTAGTCGACGACGAGTTGCTGCGGGAAGGTCGTGCTGCCGTCGGGGTCGCCGGGCCAGTAGCCGCCGACCGCCAGGTTGAGGATGAGGAAGAACGGCTTGTCGAAGACCCACTGCCGGCCGCCGAGGTCCGCCGGTGTGCGCGTCTGGTAGACGTTGCCGTCGACGGACCAGGTGATCTCGTTCGGCGACCAGTCCACGGCGAAGGTGTGGAAGCCGTCCGCGAACGCCTCACCGCCCGGGAGCGTGTAACCGGCCCCGATGCCGCCGGAGCCGGAGTAGTCCGGCCCGTGCAGGGTGCCGTGGACGGTGCTCGGCTCGAAGCCGACGTTCTCCATCACGTCGATCTCGCCGCTGGCGGGCCAGCCCACCTGCCCGATGTCGTTGCCGAGCATCCAGAACGCGGGCCACATGCCCTGCCCGCGCGGCAGCTTCATCCGCGCCTCGACATGGCCGTAGGTGGTGGTGAACCGCCCCGAGGTGTTCAGGCGGGCGGAGGTGTACTCGCACCGGCCGTACCAGCACTGGTAGTCGCCGGGGTTCTCCTTCCTCGCGGTGATCACCAGATTGCCCTGGCCGTCCAGCGCGGCGTTGGCGTTGCCCGCGGTGTAGTACTGCCGCTCGTGGTTGTTGACGTTGTCGCCGGTCTCGATCAGCCACTTGCCGCCGTCCACGGCGGAACCCGCGGGCCCGTCGAAGTTGTCTTCGAAGGTCACAGCCCGGGGGCCGTCCGGCGCGGCGCCCGCAGAGCCGGGCGTCCAGCTCAGCCCGGCGCAGACGGCTGCGAGCAGCAGGACGGCGGGCGTACGGCGACGCCGTTTGCTCCGTGATGTCATGAAGGTGCGCCTCGATCCTCTGGTGGGGGGTTGCCGACCGGGGAACGCCCGCGGATACCGGGCGTCCCGACTGGTCAGCCGGGTATCGGGAGCTTGGTCCAGACCTGTTTCGGTGCGAAAGTGAACTCCTTCGCGCGGGCACAGTCAATGGATTCGGCTGTTCTCACCGCGTTCATGTCCCGAAACGAACGAAGACCGAACCCACGCCCGCCGCCCAAGCGGGCACCGAACGGGCACGCCGCCTGGCCGGGGCGGGCACACCCGGCGTGCGGCGAAGGCGGCCGACTGCCGTTCCCCAGCGGCTATACGGCGGCGCAAGCGGGCACAAACGGTCACCACATGTGGTGCATGAAGCCTGGCCGGAGGGTTCGGCCGCCGGTAGAAATGCCTTCGGAAGCCCGAACGGGCAGGGCTTCGCCACTCCGGCACACCCCACAGCCAAACCGCGAAGGCAGGTGGTCATCGTGGACGGAGAAGAACGCAGACGGGTCATCCTGGAGACCGCCCGGCGGGCCGGCAAGGTCGACGTCGCCAAGCTGGCCGCCGACCTGGGCGTGTCCCGGGAGACCGTACGGCGCGACCTGACGCTCCTGGAGGACCACGGGCTCGTCCGGCGCACGCACGGCGGCGCGTATCCGGTGGAGAGCGCGGGGTTCGAGACCACGCTCGCGTACCGCACGACCATGCACGTACCGGAGAAGTCGCGTATCGCCACCGCGGCGGCGGAGCTTCTCGGCGACGCCGAGACGGTCTTCATCGACGAGGGCTTCAACCCCCAGCTCATCGCCGAGGCGCTGCCGCGGCCCCGTCCGCTGACCATCGTCACCGCCTCGCTCGCCACCGCGAGCGCGCTGGCCGGAGACGACCGGGTCACGGTGCTCCTGCTCGGCGGCCGGGTGCGCGGCGGCACGCTGGCCACCGTGGACCACTGGACGACCAGGATGCTCGCCGGCTTCGTCATCGACCTGGCGTACGTCGGTGCCAACGGCATCTCCCGTGCGTACGGACTGACCACCCCGGATCCGGCGGTCAGCGAGGTCAAGGCGCAGGCGATGCGGGTGGCCCGGCGGAAGGTCTTCGCCGGGATCCACACCAAGTTCGGCGCGGTGAGCTTCTGCCGCTTCGCGGAGGTCTCCGACTTCGACGTGATCATCACCGACTCCGGGCTGCCCGCCGCGGAAGCCCACCGTTACTCGCTGCTGGGCCCGCAGGTCATCCGTACCTGACCGGCCCGGCACCCGTTCCGTAAGGCCGCACACCACATCCCCCGTCCCGCGTACGCCACGCCTTCCCGGACCGGCAGCAGACCGGGTGGCCCGGCTTCGTGCGCCCCGATTCCCCTCCCCGACCCTCCTTGGGAGCATGCGATGCTCACTTCGACCCGCAGCAAGCGCACCATCCGCACCCTCGTGCCCGTGGTCACCGCCGCGGCCCTGCTCGCCGCGTGCAGTGGCGCGGGGGGCGGCGGCAGCTCCGGGGGCGACGGCTCCGTCAATGTCGTCATGGTCAACAACCCGCAGATGGTGGAACTGCAGAAACTGACGGCCAAGCACTTCACGAAGAAGACCGGCATCGAGGTGAACTTCACCGTGCTGCCGGAGAACGAGGTCCGCGACAAGATCAGCCAGGACTTCGCCAACCAGGCGGGCCAGTACGACGTGGCCACGATCAGCAACTTCGAGGTCCCGTTCTACGCCGGCAACGACTGGCTGCTGCCGCTCGACGAGTACGCCGCCGACGACGCGAAGTTCGACCAGGAAGACGTCCTCGCGCCGATGCGCGAGTCGCTGACGGCCGAGGACGGCAAGCTGTACGCCGAGCCGTTCTACGGTGAGTCGTCCTTCCTCATGTACAGGAAGGACGTCTTCGCCGAGAACGGCCTGAAGATGCCCGACAAGCCCACCTGGCAGCAGGTCGCCGACCTCGCCGCCGAGGTGGACGGTGCCGAGCCCGGTATGAAGGGCATCTGCCTGCGCGGCCTGCCCGGCTGGGGTGAGGTCATCGCGCCGCTGACGACCGTGGTCAACACCATGGGCGGCACCTGGTTCGACGAGAACTGGGAGGCGCAGCTCTCGTCGCCGGAGTTCACCAAGGCGGTGAAGTTCTACGTCGACCTCGTGCGCGAGCACGGCGAGGCCGGTGCGGCCCAGTCGGGGTACGCCGAGTGCCTGAACAACCTCACCCAGGGCAAGACCGCCATGTGGTACGACGCCACCGCGGCCACCGGTTCGCTGGAGGCGGCGGACTCGCCCGTCCGCGGCAAGATCGGTTACGCGCCGGCGCCGGTGGACAAGACCGAGTCCTCCGGCTGGCTCTACACCTGGGCCTGGGGCGTGCAGAAGGCGTCCGAACGTCCCGAGAACGCCTGGAAGTTCATTTCCTGGGCGTCGAGCAA
The DNA here is from genome assembly GCF_000482585.1 of Streptomyces sp. CNQ329. Taxonomy (NCBI): domain Bacteria; kingdom Bacillati; phylum Actinomycetota; class Actinomycetes; order Kitasatosporales; family Streptomycetaceae; genus Streptomyces; species Streptomyces sp. CNQ329. The sequence continues at coordinate 14,003 of NZ_AXVU01000007.1, forward strand.
GGAGTACGAGGAGCTGGTCGGCAGGGAACTGGGCTGGGCCAACGCGCCCGCGGGCAAGCGCGCGTCGACGTACTCCAACCCGGACTACCTGAAGGCCGCCGGCTCCTTCGCCGACATCACCCGTGAGGCGATCGAGGGCGCCGACCCACGCGACCCGGGCACCCAGCCGCGGCCCGCGCCCGGCATCCAGTTCGTGGGCATCCCCGAGTTCTCCGACCTGGGCACCAAGGTCTCCCAGGAGATCAGCTCGGCCATCGCGGGCAAGCAGTCCGTCGAGGACGCGCTGGAGAGCTCCCAGGAACTGGCCGAGGAGGTCGGCGGGGAGTACCGGGACCGATGAGCACCCCGACCGCCGTACGCCCCGAGCGCCCGGCCCCCCGCGCGGGCCGGCCGGCACCCCGCCGGCCGGGCCGCGGGGCCCGGGCCTGGGCGACCCGCGCACCGCTGCTGCCGGCCCTGGTGTTCCTGATCGCCGTCACCCAACTGCCTTTCGTGGCAACGCTGGTGATCTCCCTCTTCGACTGGAACTCGCTGCGTCCGGACGACCGGAGCTTCGCCGGTCTCGACAACTACAGCCAGGTGGCGAACGACGAGAGCCTGCGCGAGTCGGTGGTGACCACGGCGGTGCTCACCGCCGCGGTCGTCCTGGTCAGCGTCGTGCTCGGGCTGCTCATCGCGCTGCTGCTGGACCGGGCGTTCCCCGGGCGGGGTCTGGTGCGCACGCTGCTCATCGCACCGTTCCTGCTGGTACCGGTCGCCGCCGCGCTGTTGTGGAAACACGCGCTCTACAACCCCGAGTACGGCCTGTTCAACGGCGCCCTCACCTGGGTCGCGGAGCTTTTCGGCGACGAATCGCCGCCGCAGCCCGACTGGGTGTCGGACATGCCGCTGATAGCCGTCGAAGCGGCCCTGATCTGGCAGTGGACCCCGTTCATGATGCTGATCCTGCTGGCCGGGCTGCAGAGCCGGCCGACGGAGATGGTGGAGGCCGCCAGGCTGGACGGCGCCTCGAACTTCCAGATCTTCCGCTACCTCACGCTGCCCCATCTGCGCCGCTATCTGGAACTGGGCGTGCTGCTGGGCTCGGTGTACATCGTCCAGAACTTCGACGCGGTGTTCACCATCACCTCCGGCGGGCTGGGCACCGCCAACCTGCCGTACACGATCTACCAGACCTTCTACCAGGCGCACGAGTACGGACTGGCCTCGGCCGCCGGCGTGCTCGTGGTCATCGGCTCCCTCGTCATCGCGACCTTCGCGCTGCGCGTCGTGTCGTCCCTGTTCCGGGAGGAGGTGTCCCGCGCATGACCACGACCGCAGCGGCCACGGCCCCGAAGCCGGCCCGCACCGGCCGCGCCGCGCTGCCGCCCGCCCTGCGCCGGGCCCGGCGCCGCAGCGCCGGACTCGGGCTGCTGGCGTGGCTCGTCGGCGTCGCGTTCTTCCTGCCCGTGGCGTGGATGGTGCTCACGTCGCTGCACGCGGAGACGGACGCCGCCGCCAACCCGCCCGCGGTCGCCGCGTCGCTCACCCTCGACGGCTACCGCACGTTCTTCGGCTCCGGCGGCGGCCCGAGCCCGTGGCCCGCGCTGCTCAACTCGCTGATGGCGAGCGTGTTCTCGACCCTGCTGGTGCTCGCGCTGGCGCTGCCGGCCGCGTACGCGCTGTCCATCCGGCGCGTGAAGCGCTGGACCGACGTGCTGTTCTTCTTCCTGTCCACCAAGATGCTGCCGGTCGTCGCCGGGCTGCTGCCGATCTACCTGTTCGCCAAGAACACCGGCATGCTCGACAACATCTGGCTGCTCGTTCTGCTCTACACGTCGATGAACCTGCCGATCGCGGTGTGGATGCTGCAGTCGTTCCTCGCGGACATCCCCGTCTCGATCGTCGAGGCCGCGCAGATCGACGGCGCCCGGCTCACCACCGTGCTGACCCGGGTGATCGCCCCGGTCGCCGGGCCGGGCATCGCCGCCACCTCGCTGATCTGCTTCATCTTCAGCTGGAACGAGATGCTGTTCGCGCGGGTGCTCACGGGGGTGACGGCGGAGACCGCCCCCGTCTTCCTCACCCGCTTCATCACCAGTCAGGGGCTCTTCCTCGCCCAGGTCTGCGCCGCCTCCGTCGTGATCTCACTCCCGGTGCTCGCCGCCGGGTTCGCCGCCCAGGACAAGCTGGTCCAGGGCCTGTCCCTAGGAGCCGTCAAATGAGGGCCGCCGTCATCGAAGCCCCCGGCACGGTCACCGTGACCGACGTCCCCGACCCCTCCCCCGGTCCCCGCGAGGTCGTGGTGGACGTCGCGGCGTGCGGGCTGTGCGGAACCGATCTGCACATCCTGCAGGGCGAGTTCGCACCCACGCTGCCGGTGGTGCCGGGGCACGAGTTCGCGGGCGAGGTCGTCGGCGTCGGCCGTGACGTCACGGAGGTGGCCGTCGGCGACCGGGTCGCCGTCGACCCGTCGCTCTACTGCCACGAGTGCCGCAAATGCCGTACGGGCCACGGCAACCTCTGCGACCGGTGGGGCGCCATCGGCGTCACGGTCGCGGGCGGCGCGGCGGAGTACGCGGTCGCGCCGGTCGCCAACTGCGTCCGGCTGCCCGACCACGTACGCACCCAGGACGCGGCGCTCATCGAGCCGCTGTCGTGCGCGGTGCGCGGCTACGACGTGCTGGGCAGCAAGCTCGCCGCCCATGTGCTCATCTACGGCACGGGCACGATGGGGCTGATGATGCTCGAGCTGGCCAAGCGCACCGGCGCCGCCGCGGTGGACGTGGTCGACCTCAACCCCGAGCGGCTGGCCACCGCGCAGAAGGTGGGGTGCAGCCGCGCGGCGGCCTCGCCGGAGGAGTTCGGGCAGCCGGAAGGCTGGGACGTCGTCATCGACGCCACCGGCAACGCGGCGGCGATCCAGGACGGCCTCGGGCGGGTCGCCAAGGCCGGAACGTTCCTGCAGTTCGGCGTGGCGGACTACGCGACGACGGCCACCATCGAGCCGTACCGCATCTACAACGAGGAGATCACCATCACCGGCTCGATGGCCGTGCTGCACAGCTACGAGCGCGCGGCGGAGCTGTTCGCCGCGGACGTACTCGACCCCGAGCTGCTCATCAGCGACCGGCTGCCGCTGGAGCAGTACCCGGCCGCCCTGGAGCAGTTCGCCTCGGGCAAGGGGCGGAAGATCGTGGTGGTGCCGTAACTCCCGGGGGCGGAGACGGCCGGCAACCCGCCGGTGTCGGGCCCGCCCGCCGGGCGGTCCACAGCCCCGGAGCGCGCGCAGCGCTCCCGGCCCTCCACCGCACCGCCGACCGCCGGGACGACGGCCCGGCGACGCCGGAGCCGGGCCCGAGCAGCGGCTCGGGGGACTCCGGCAGCCCGTCGCCTGCCGCCTCGTCGCGGGCGACGGTGTCGGCCGCGGGCGGCACACCGTCGGGCTCGCAGTCCTCCTCCCCCTCGTCCCCCTCCTCCCCCCACCCCACGCCCACCGACAGCAGGGCGAGGAGGACGAGCAGGAGCACGGCCGGCCGGACACGCCCGGCGGACGGCACCCGAACGGCTGAGCGGGGAGCAAAGGCGGCTCCCTGCGGATGCGGGATCCTGCCGCGGAGACGAGATTGGGGGCATGGCCCGTGCCCACGAGAGCGCGCCCCACGACGGCAGGCTCGACGCGCTGCTGCTCGGCGTGCTCTTCACCCGGGCACGGGCCGCGATGCTGGTCTTCGACGCCGAGCTGCGGCTGCTGCGCGCCAACGCCGCCGCGCGCCTGCTGCCGGGAGTGCCCGGGGAGCCGGCGGGAGGAGAGGAGGGGCGTACGGGGCGAAGCGCCCCGGCCGCGCGGGACGTGGGGGCGGTCGCCGACGGGGACGAGCTGGAGCAACTGCTGCGGCACGTGCTCGCCTCCGGAGACCCGGTGCGCGGCGTGCGGATGGCCGGCGACGGCGACCGGGTGCTGTCGGTGTCCGCGTTCCCGATGGCGGACGACGAGGGCGGCGCCCTCGTGGCGGTGCTCGCCCATGTCCGCGACATCACCGAGCGCCGCCGCGCACGCTCCCGGCTGGAGCTGCTGTACGCCGCGGAGGCCCGCATCGGCGCCCTGCTCGACGTCGGCCAGGTGGCGCGAGAGCTGGCCGCGGTCGTCGTGCCGGCACTGGCTGACGCGGCGGTGATCGACATCGCCGACTCGGTGTGGCGGGGCGAGGAGTCGGCGCCCTCCCAGGGGGTGGAGGAGCTGGCGCTGCGGCGGGCGGCGGCGGCGCCGCTGGCGTACCGGGAGCAGGGCGGCGTCGGTGCGCAGGTGCGCTACCCGTACGCCTCGCCGCAGTCCAGTGCGCTGACGGACCTGCGCCCGCGGCTCATCCAGGACCCGGCGCATCCCGGGCCCGCGGTCGTCCTCGGCGGCGACCGGCAGGCGCCCGTACCCGAGCCGGACCCCGCGGGCGGACCCGCCGACGCACAGGGCGCTTCCACGAGCCTGCCCGACGCCGCGGACGACGCACACTCGCTCATCCTCGTACCGCTGAGCGCCCGGGGTGCGCTTCTCGGCCTCATCACCCTCTACCGCTCCGAGCGCCCCACCCCCTTCGACGACGCCGATCTGGGGCTGGCCACCGAGATCGCCGAGCTGGCGGCGGTGAGCGTCGACAACGCCCGCCGCCACACCCGCACGACCACCACCGCCTCGGCCCTGCAGCGCAGCCTGCTGCCCGCGCGCCTGCCGGAGAACAGCGCGATCGAGGCGGGCCTGGCGTACGTGCCGGGCACCATCACCGGCACCGGCGGCGCGGGAGGCGACTGGTTCGACGTCATCGCGCTGTCCGGCGCCCGCGTGGCGCTGGTGGTGGGCGACGTCACCAGCACGGGGCTGCACGCCGCGGCGACCATGGGCCGGCTGCGTTCGGCGATCGACACCATGGCCGGCCTCGACCTGCCGCCGGACGAGCTCGTGAACCATCTGGACGGGCTGGTGTCCCGTCTCATGGAGGAGCCGCCCGACCCGTTCGCCGACCCGCGGCGCACGCGGACGGCGCCCGCGGCGACCTGCGTGTACGCCATCCACGACCCCATCGCCATGCGGGTGACCATGGCGCTGGCCGGTCATCCGCCCCCCCGTCGTCGTCCGGCCGGACGGCGGCACGGAGGTCGTCGAGGGGGCGACCGGGCCGGCGCTGGGCAGTGGCTCCGGCAGGTTCGAAAGCGTCGAACTCGACCTTCCCGAGGGCAGTCTGCTCGCGCTCTACACCAACGGGCTGCTGCCCGCCCGGCCCGAGGAGTCGCGAGACCGGCTGCGCCGCGCCCTCGCCGATCCGGCACGCCCGGTGCAGGACCTGTGCGACGCCGCCGTACGCGACCTGCTGCCGGTGCGGCCGAGCGACGACGCGGTGCTGCTGGCGGCCCGGCTCCGGGCGCTGCCACCGGATCAGGTGGTCTCCGTGGAGCTGCCGGTGGATCGCGCCGCCCTCTCCGACGCCCGCGATCTGGTGCGCCGCCGGCTCACCGACTGGGGGCTGCGCGAACTGACCCTGCCCACCGAGCTGATCATCAGTGAACTGCTCGCCAACGCGGTCCGGCACGCCCCCGGGCCCATCGGTCTCAAGCTCATCCGCCAGTCGGTGCTGACCTGCGAGGTCTCCGACTCCAGCCACGGGGCGCCCCATCTGCGGCACGCCACGAGCAACGACGAAGGCGGGCGAGGGCTGTTCCTGGTCGCGCAGTTGGCCGACCGCTGGGGTGTGCGCTACGGGCCGCGCGGCAAGGTCGTCTGGACCGAGCAGGAGATCCCGGGCAGTTGAAGCATCGTGTGATGTGACTCACACCCCCCCGCGTACGTGTCACATTCGGCCTCCTGTCACCGTCATTAGAGGTGAGTGCACTCAGGGAGGCAGGAGCAACCGCATGTCCGTAACCCAGACGGACTCATCGCAGAGCGCGATGGGTGCCCGTCCAACTCGGGCGTCGTCAGGCGAACGTTTCGCCGACTGGACCGACAGCCGGCTCGGACTTCACAACGCCGGCCGCCGGTACGCCAGGAAGGTCTTTCCGGACCACTGGTCGTTCCTGCTGGGTGAGATCTGCCTCTACAGCTTCATCGTCGTCCTGCTCACGGGCGTCTACCTGACGCTGTGGTTCAACCCCTCGATGAACGAGGTGGTTTACGACGGCTCGTACGCGCCGCTGAACGGCGTGCGGATGTCCGAGGCGTACGCCTCCACGCTGGACATCTCGTTCGACGTGCGGGGCGGACTGCTGGTGCGCCAGATCCACCACTGGTCCGCGCTCATCTTCATCATCGGCATGTTCGTGCACATGATGCGGCACTTCTTCACCGGCTCGTTCCGCAAGCCGCGCGAGATCAACTGGCTGTTCGGCTGGCTGATGCTGTTCACCGCCCTCTTCGAGGGCCTCCTCGGCTACTCGCTCCCCGACGACCTGCTCTCCGGTACGGGCATGCGCTTCGTGGAGGGCGCCACGCTCTCCACCCCGCTGATCGGCACGTACCTGTCGTTCTTCATCTTCGGCGGCGAGTTCCCCGGGCACGAGATCATTCCACGCTTCTACGCTCTGCATATCCTGCTGCTGCCAGGGCTGATGGTCGCGCTGGTGGTGACACACCTGATCCTGGTCTTCTACCACAAGCACACGCAGTGGGGTGGCCCCGGCAAGACGGAGAAGAACGTCGTCGGCGCACCGTTCATGCCGGTGTACGTGGCCAAGGCCGGCGGGTTCTTCTTCCTGGTCTTCGGCGTCATCACCATCATCGCGGCGATAGCGAGCATCAACCCGATCTGGAACGTCGGCCCCTACCGACCGGACCAAGTGTCGACGGGCGCGCAACCGGACTGGTATCTGGGCTTCGCCGAAGGCATGGTGCGCGTCATGCCAGGCTGGGAGATCAACGCCTGGGGCCACACCCTCGCACTCGGGGTGTTCATCCCCATCGCCCTCTTCCCACTCATGATGGTCGCCATCGGCGCGTACCCGTTCGTCGAGGCGTGGATCACGGGCGACAAGCGCGAGCACCATCTGCTGCAGCGGCCGCGCAACGTGCCCGTGCGGACGGCGCTCGGCACCTCCTGGCTGTCGCTGTACGCCCTGTTCCTCATCGGCGGCGGCAACGACATCTTCGCCACGCACTTCAACGTCTCGGTCAACCACGTCACCTGGGGCCTGCGGATCGGGGTCTTCGTGGTGCCGGTGCTCACGTTCATCATCACCAAGCGCATCTGTCTCGCGCTGCAACTGCGCGACCGCGAAAAGGTGCTGCACGGCCGCGAGACCGGCATGATCAAGCGGCTGCCACACGGCGAGTACATCGAGGTGCACGAGCCGCTGTCGCAGGCGGAGCTGCACAAGCTCACCTCGCACGACCAGCCCCAGCCCTACGAACTGCCCCCGGCCGTCGACGCCAACGGTGTACGCAGGCCGCCGCCGAGCGTCGCGAACCGGGTTCGCGCCAGGCTGGCGCGCGGCATGTTCGGGCCGGGCACGCAGATTCCGAAGCCCACCATCGAGGAGTACCGCGCGGTCGCACACGACCACGAGCACGCGGAACTGCCGGCCGGCGGCGGAACGCGCGAGCTCGATTCCGCGGAGGAAAGCCCGGGCGGCCCCTCGTCCGGATGAGGTACGGCCCCCCGACGGCCCTCATCCGGCACTGAGGCAAGGCCCCCGACCGGGTGGGGCGCGGACCCCCGACCGCGCCCCACCCGACTCTTTTGGTTAGGCTGCCCTAAGTTTCTTTCGAGCGAGGGTGGCGACGGCGTTGAGCATCGAGGTGTACCGCGACTCCTGGGGGATCCCCCACATCCGCGCCGCCGACCCCCGGGAACTCGCCTACGCCCAGGGACACAACGCCGCCTTCGACCGCGCCTGGCAACTGGAGGTCGAGCGGCACCGCGCCGCCGGCACCTCCGCCTCGTTCCTGGGCGGGGCCGCCCTCGACTGGGACGTCTTCGCTCGCCGCGTCCGGCTGGACGACACCGCGCGCCGCTGCTTCCGGCGCCTGGCCGAGCTGGACCGCGAGACGGCCGGCTGGGTCTCGTCGTACGTCGACGGGGTCAACGCCGGGCTCACCGAAGGCGCCGCGCGGGCCCCGGAGTTCGCGGCCACCGGCCTGGCGCCCGGCCGCTGGTCGCCGTGGACGCCGCTGGCCCTCTGGCTGTCCACCCACATCCTCTTCGCCGGCTTCCCGGCCAAGCTCTGGCGCCGGATGGTCGCCGAGAGGCTGGGCGCCGAGGCGGTGGAGCTGTTCGCCACCGACGGGCCGGGCACGGCGGGCAGCAACGGCTGGCTGCTGTCCGGCGAGCGCACCGCCGGCGGCGGCGCGCTGATCGCCGGGGACCCGCACCGGTTCATCGAAAATCCCGGCGTCTACCAGCAGGTCCATCTGGCCTGCCCGGAGTACGACGTGGTCGGCTTCGCCGTCCCGGGCGTGCCCGGGCTGCCGCACTTCGGCCACACCGGCGGTGTCGCCTGGGCCATCACCAACGCCATGGCCGACTATCAGGACCTCTACCGCGAGCGGCTGCGCCGCCGCGCGGGACGCGTCGAGGCGCTGGGCCCCGACGGCTGGCGGCCGGCGGCGGCGCACACCGAGACCGTCGAGGTCGCGGGGGCGGAGCCGGTGGAGGTGGAGGTGGTCGAGACCGCCCGCGGCCCGGTGATCGCCGAGGAGCCGGACGGAGCGGCCGGCGGCGAGTGGGAGGCGCTGAGCCTCAGGTATCCGCCCCGGGTGTACGGCGACCTCGGGTTTCCGGCGCTGCCCGCGCTGCTCGCCGCGCGCAGCGTCGCCGACGTGGACGCGGCGCTGGACCGCTGGGCGGAGCCGGTCAACGTGGTGCTCGCGGCCGACACCCGGGGCGGGCTGCTGCACCGCGTCGCCGGGACCGTGCCGATACGCCACGAGGCCAACCAGCGCGGCGTCGTACCGGCGTGGGAGCAGGCATACGCGTGGCGCGGGCGGCACGCGCCGATGCCGTCCGTGCCGGTGACCGGCGGGATCGCGGTGATGGCCAACGAACGTGGTCCCGCGGCCCCGTTCGGCGCCGAGTTCGCCGCGCCGCACCGTGCCGAGCGCATCCGAGAACTCCTGACCGGCGGCAGGCCCCGGCACGCCGGGGACATGGCCGCCGTCCACACCGACACCTTTGCCGCGGCGGCCCGCCCGCTGGTCGGTCTGCTCGGCGGACTCGGCGGACTCGGCCCCGCCGCCGCCGCGTTGCGCGACCGGCTGGTGCGGTGGGATCTGCGGATGGACGCCGGCAGCGCCGACGCGCTGGCGTACGCACGGCTGCGCTCCGCCGTCGTCCGCGCCCTGGCTACGCACCCCGCGCTGGCGCCGCTGGCCGACCCGCCTCCGTACCCCGCACTGCTGATGCCCTGGCTGGACCTGCACACCCGTATCGCCTACGCCCTGGGCGCCCTGCTCACCACGGACCGGCTGCCGGAGATCGACCGGGCCGCGCTGGTACGGGCCGCCGCCGAGGAGGCCGCCGCGCAACTCGCCGCCCCGGCGCCGGGTGACCCGGCGACCTGGGGCGAGGCGCACCGGCTGGCGCCCTGGCAGGCGCTGCCCGGCGAGCCCGGCGGCGCCGGCGGCGGGCCGTGGCCCGGCCTGGCCGGGGACCAGGACTGCGTGCTGGCCACGTCCGCCGTCCCCGGCATCACCGACCTGTGCGCCCGCGGCCCCGCCGCCCGCTACGTGTGGGACGTCGACCGCCGCGAGGAGAGCCGCTGGGTGGTTCCGTTCGGCGCCTGCGGCGTCCCCGGCGACCCGCACCACCGCGACCAGCTCGCGCCGTGGGTGCGCGGCGAACTGGTCCCCGTACTCACCGACTGGCAGGCCCTGGAGGAGTCCCATGGCGACCGCTGACCCCGCACCCCGCGACCGGGCCCCGAGCTACGAGCACAAGCCCGACGGCTTCGGCACGGTGCGCGTCGTGCCCGTCGTCCCGGACGCGGACGCCGGCCTGCTGCACGACTGGGTCACCGCGGAGCGTGCCCGCTTCTGGGGCATGGCCGGGCTGACGCGCGTGCAAGTCCGCGACGTCTACGCGCACATGGACGCCCTCTCCACCCACCACGCCCATCTGCTGCTGCGCGACGGTGTGCCGGTCATGCTGCTGCAGACGTACGAGCCGGCCGCCGACCGGGTCTCGGAGTGCTACCCCGCCGAGTCAGGCGACCTCGGCATCCACCTGCTGGTCGCTCCGGCCGCCGGCGGTGCGCGACCCGGCTTCACCGGAGCGCTGATGCAGGTGATCATCGGATTCGCCGCGGCGGGAGGCGCACGCCGCCTGGTGGCGGACCCGGACACCGGCAACGGGCCCGCGATCGACCGGCTGAGCCGCGAGGGCTTCACCGTGGGCCCGGAGGTGACGCTGCCCGAAGTGGACCTGCCGGAGGTGTACCTGCCGCCGAAGCGCGCCAGGCTGGCCCTCCGCCCGGTGGCCGGCGGCTGACCGGGCCGGTCAGCCGCCGTCTCGCGGGCTCAGGCTGCTGCGGTGCGGGGCATGAAGCCCATGCGCGGCATCCGGCCGGCGAGGACGCCGCCGGCCACGACGATCCCGGCCCGCCGGCCGCAGCTCACGGACGCCACCAGCGTGTTTTCTGACGTGCGGGGCGGGTTCCGCGGCTGCATCGCGGGTACATGAGGTGCTGCGGCAGCAGGGGCTGCTCGCGGGCACCTGGTGCCGCAACCCCGTTGAGGCGCTCTCCCCCGGCCAGGAGGACGAGCTGACCCGTGTCTCCACCGCGTACCCCTGGCCGACCCGCGACGACGTCGTGAAGGAGCACCTGGATGACTGGCCCCGCTGACCGGGCCGCCGCCCGGGACCGGGTGGTGGTGTGCGTTCCGCCCGAGCTGCGCGCACAGTTCTTCACCGACGCGGTGTGGCGGCGGCTTGCGGACGCCGCGGAGCTGACCGTGCTCGACGAGCACCGCGACCGGGCGGCTCTGGCCGCCGCCCTGCCCGGGGCCCGGGCGCTGGTCACCGCCTGGGGTGCGCCGCAGTTGGACGCCGGGCTCCTCGCGGCGGCCGACCGCCTCGAACTCCTCGCGCACACCGGCTCCGCCGTCGCCCCGTACGTCACGGAGGACGCCTTCCGCCGCGGCGTACGGGTCACGCAGGCCGGTGACGCGATGGCCCGGCCGGTCGCCGAGGTCGCGCTCGCCTTCACCCTCGCGCTGCTGCACCGGATCCACCGCTTCGACCACGCGATGCGCGGCGGCGCCGACTGGGAGAGCGCCGGGCAGGCACCGCCGCGGCACGAGCTGGGTGCGAGCACGGTGGGCGTCATCGGTGCCTCCCGCACGGGCCGCGCGTACATCGAGCTGGTCCGTGCCTTCGGCGCCCGGGTGACGGTGACGGACCCCTTCCTGCCGGAGTCGGATGCCGCGGAGCTGGGCGCACGGGTGCTGCCACTGGAGGAGCTGCTGCGCACCAGCCGCGTGGTGGCGGTGCACGCCCCGGCAACGGAGGCGCCCCGCCGGCTGCTGGGCGCACCGCAACTGGCCCTCCTGCGTGACGGTGCGGGGCTGGTGAACACCGCGCGCTCCTGGCTCGTCGACGAGGACGCGCTGCTGGCGGAGGTGCGCACCGGCCGTATCGACGCGGCCCTCGACGTCTTCGACGCCGAGCCGCTGCCCGCCGGCCACCCGTTCCGGCGGTTGCCGAACGTGCTGCTGACCCCGCACCGGGCGGCGGCTACGGCGGAGTGCCACCGGCGGCTGGGCGAGTCGGCGGTCACCGAGGTGCTGCGGCTGCTCGCGGGCGAGGACCCCCTGCACGCGGTGGACGCCTCGGCGCTGATCCGCCTCTTCTGATCCGCCGGGCCGGCGAGGGCACCGTCACGGCGCCGCGGCCGGAGGCGGCCGGGCCTGGCACAGGCCGCCCGCGCATCGTGCCGTCACCGCTGACCGTCACCGCAGGGGACGTCACGCCAGATCGTGACATGTACCATAGGTGTCCCTTTTCTCATCGAATGTTCATCTGATTCCCAGTTGTTTGGCAACCCCGGTCGCCTAGCCTCCGGCAGCGTGCCGAGAAACCTCCCCTCGCCGCGGTCCGCCGGGCTCGCCGCGGTCACGCTCGCCGTGATCGCCGTCACCGCGTCGTCCTCCGTCCCCCTCGCGGCGGACACCGCGCAGACCACCGGCACGCCGCGCACGCTCCACGTCCGCTACACGCCCGCCGGCGAGACGCCGTCCTCCTCCCCCGACGCGGCGGTGACGAAGGCCCTCAAGGCGCTGCCGGAGGCGCCCGGGGAGTACGACATCGCCGTCACGGACCTCGACTCGGGCGCACGGGCCACATACGCGTCGGGGAAGGGCACGTTCGACACCGCGAGCATCGTCAAGGTCGACATTCTCGCCGCCCTGCTGCTCCAGGCACAGGACGACGGCAGGGAGCTGAGCGCCGGGCAGGAGAAGCTGGCCGCGGCGATGATACGCAGCAGCGACAACGACGCCACCGACGCGCTCTGGGCGGACATCGGGGGCGGCGCCGGCCTGGCGGAGGCCAACCGGCGCCTCGGCCTGACCGCGACCGAGCCCGGCGACGGCGGCACCTGGGGGCTGACGCAGACCACCGCCGCCGACCAGGTGGCGCTTCTCGAAGCGGTGTACGGCGAGGGCGGCTCGCCGCTCAGCGACGACTCCCGCCACGTCCTCGAGAAGCTGATGACCACGGTGGTCGACGACCAGCGCTGGGGCGTGTCCGCGGCGGCGGACGACGCCGGCGCGGCGGCGCTGAAGAACGGCTGGCTGCCGCGCTCGGCGACCGGGCTGTGGGACGTCAACAGCATCGGCCGCGTCGAGCACGGCGGCCACACGCTCCTCGTCGCCGTCCTCTCCGACGGCCACGCCTCCTACAAGGCGGGGATCGACGTTGTCGAGACCGTCACGGCGGCGGCGGCGAACGCGCTGTGTGACTGACCGCCCCCCGCACGCGTCCGCGCGGACGCCCCCGGTGCCCGGCGCGACCCGTATGCCCGGCTTCCCGGAGGGCCGTGCACCTGTCCTTGCGGATGAAAGTGCATCTGTACTTGCATCCGGAGGTCGATATCGCTCACCATTGAACAACCAGCACGTTCCACAGCGACACATCGTGATCGGGGAATCGGCATGCCGGCAGCCTTCGGGGAGCGGGCCGAGGCATCGGCGTTCGCTGCCTGCGCCCTCGATGCCCATCCACGGTCGATAGCGGAGGCCCGTCGTACGGTTCGCGCCACGCTGCGTGACTGGGAACTCGACGAACTGTCCGACAGCGTCGAGTGCGTGGTCTCCGAGCTGGTGACCAACGCCGTCCGCCACGGTGTGCCCGGCTGTCCCCCGCTGCCCGTCGCCGAACCTCAGCCGGTGACGCTCACCCTCGTACGCCGCGGCGGGGAGGTCGTCTGCGCGGTCTTCGATCCGGGCGACGGCGTGCCTGCGCCGCGCGAGGCCGACGAGGTGGCCGAGTCCGGGCGGGGTCTGCAGATCGTGGCGACACTCAGTGACGCGTGGGGCTGGAGTGCCCCGGGGCCGTTCGGCAAGGCCGTGTGGTCCCGGTTCACCGCGCCCGCCGGGACCGGCGGCCCGGCGGACGTGGACGCCGACGGGGACGGCGACCGGGACCGGGAATGGCAGTCGTTCGCCCGCTGCCTGGCTCTGCTGGAGTCGCTGGTGCCCGGGCGCGCCGTCCCCGCCACGGCAGCCTGACCCGTCAGGTCCGGAGCACCGTCCCCCGCGGAACCTCCGGGCCGGTCCGCGCGTTCCCCCGCAGTGGCGCGCGGCCACCGGGATGAGGAGACGACGATGGCGGAACTGCGGCTCGGGCCGCTGCTGCGGTACGCCGACGACACCCGCGCCACCGTCTGGGTCGAGACGGGCGGCCCCTGCGAGGCGCAGGTCCGCTGCGCGGACGGCGCCGGGGGCAGCGCGCGTACCTGGCAGGTCGGCGGTCACCACTACGCGCTGATCACCGTGACCGGTCTGACGCCGGGCGCTCCCACCCCGTACCGCGTACTCCTCGACGGCGACGAGGTCTGGCCGCTGCCCGGCGCCCCCGCCAGCACCATCCGCAGCCCCCGTCCCGGCGCCGCGGTGCGCGTGGCGTTCGGCTCCTGCCGCTGGGCCGCGAAGCCCGGCCGCGGCCACGACCCCGTCGGGCCCGACGCCCTGGACACCCTCTCCCGCAGGCTGGAGAGTGACCCGGACGCGGAGCGGCCCGACATCCTGATCCTCCTCGGTGACCAGGTGTACGCGGACGAGACCTCCGCCGCCACCCACGCATGGCTCGCCGGCCGCCGCGACCTCGGCGTCCCGCCGGGCGACCAGATCGCCGACTACGAGGAGTACACCCACCTGTACGACGAGTCCTGGCTCGACCCCGAGGTGCGCCGGCTGCTGGCCTCCGTGCCCTCCTGCATGATCTTCGACGATCACGACGTCATCGACGACTGGAACACGTCCGCCGCCTGGCTGGAGTCGATCCGCGGCGAGCCCTGGTGGCGCGAGCGGATCCTCGGCGGGCTGATGTCGTACTGGGTCTACCAGCACCTCGGCAACCTCTCCCCCGACGAGCTGGCGTCCGATCCGCTCTACGCGGCCGTCCGCGAGGCCGGCGACGGCACGGAGCCGCTGCGGGAGTTCGCCGAGCGCGCCGACGCCGATCCGGCCGCCGTGCGCTGGAGCTACCGCCGCGACCTCGGGCGCACCCGGTTGCTGATGGTCGACTCGCGCGCCGCGCGCGTGCTGGAGGAGAAGGACCGGGCGCTGGTCGACCCGGCCGAGATGGACTGGGTACGCCGGCAGGCGCTGGCCGACCCGGGCGCGTACGACCACCTCCTCGTCGGCACCTCGCTGCCCTGGCTGCTGCCGCCCGCGGTGCACGACGCCGAGAGGTGGAACGCCGCGCTGTGCGCGGGTGAGCGCGGCGCACGCTGGGCGCGGCTGGGCGAGAAGCTGCGGCGGCGCGCGGACCTGGAGCACTGGGCGGCCTTCCCGCGGTCCTTCGCCGAACTGACGGACCTCATCGCCGAGGTGGGCCGGGCCGACCGGGCACCGGCCTCGGTGCTGGTGCTCTCCGGCGACGTGCACCACGCCTACGTGGCGGAGCCGCGCTGGCCGCAGCCGGAGCCTGCGGAGGGAGCGCGGCCGGTGGTCGCGCAGCTCACCTGCTCGCCGATGCACAACAGCGTCCCCGCCCCCCTCAGGGCCGGCTTCCGCTTCGGCTGGAGCCGCGCCGGCCGGCTCCTGGGCCGTGCCCTCGCCCGGCACGGCAGGCTCGGCGCCCCGCCGATCGGCTGGCGCAAGACCGGCGGGCCGTGGTTCGGCAACCAGGTGATGACGCTCACCCTGGGCGGCCGTGAAACCGCCCTGCTGCGCCTGGAGCAGGCCCGCCAGGAGGACGGCGGCGGCGCCCGGCTCGTCCGGGCCGACGAGCGGGAGCTGCTGCAACAGCCCTCGCGGCGACGGCGGTAGGCCGGTTCCCGGCCATACGCGCGCCGATGCGTGCGAGGGCTGCGCAAGGCGTTCCCAGTCCGGGTGAATTTCGCTATCTTTCGGGGCCCGTAACCCAACTGTGCACGTCTACCGCATCCTTATCACCGAAATACGGAACAATACCCATGTCACGTGCGATATCGCTGGACGGCGTCAGCAAGGTCTACGAGCGCGGCATCCGGGCGGTCGACCGCTTCTCGCTCGACATCGAGCCCGGCGAGTTCGTCGTCCTCCTCGGACCCTCGGGATGCGGCAAGTCCACCGTCCTGCGCATGATCGCCGGACTGGAGTCCGT
This sequence comes from Streptomyces sp. CNQ329, assembly GCF_000482585.1. Lineage (NCBI taxonomy): Bacteria > Bacillati > Actinomycetota > Actinomycetes > Kitasatosporales > Streptomycetaceae > Streptomyces > Streptomyces sp. CNQ329. The sequence goes on from NZ_AXVU01000007.1 coordinate 29,770, forward strand.
CACCGAGGGGCAGTTGCTGCTCGACGGCGAGGACGCCTCGGAACTGGCGCCCGGGCAGCGCGGCATGGCGATGGTGTTCCAGAACTTCGCCCTCTACCCGCGGATGACCAACCGCGACAACATCGGCTTCCCGCTCAAGCTGGAGGCCCGCGGCGACGTCGGCCCCCGCGTGGACGCCACCGCCCGGCTGCTGGGCATCGAGGACCTGCTCGACCGCTACCCCGCGCAGCTCTCCGGCGGCGAGCGGCAGCGCGTCGCGATCGGCCGGGCGATCTCGCGGGAGCCCACCGCGTTCCTCATGGACGAGCCGCTGTCCAACATCGACGCCAAGCTGCGCAACCACCTGCGCGCCGAAGTCGCCCGGCTCAACCGCGAGCTGGCGGTCACCACGGTCTACGTCACGCACGACCAGGCCGAGGCGATGTCGCTGGGCGACCGGATCGCCGTGATGCGCGACGGCGTGCTGCAGCAGGTCGGTTCGCCGCGCGAGGCGTACGCCCTGCCGGAGAACATCTTCGTCGCCGCGTTCATCGGCACCCCGCGGATCAACCTCCTCGAAGCCGTCGTGCACGCGCCGCTGCCCGGCCGGATGACGATCGACCTCGGCCGGCAGAACCTGGTGCTGCCGGACCCCCTCTCCCCCGACCACCAGATGCTCCGCATCCAGCAGGGGCGACCGGTGATCGTCGGCCTGCGCTCGGAGGCCGTGCGCATCGCCCGGCCGTCGCTGGCGCGCGCCGGCGAGTGCGCGATGAGCGGCATCGTCGAGCACGTGGAGTACCTGGGCCACGAGGCGCTGCTGCATCTGGACACCGGCTCGCGCGCGGCCCTCGTACCGGCGCTGGAAGGGCCCCGTGCCGACACCGCTCCCGGCGGCCACCGCAAGGGCAAGGAGGGGACCGTGCTCGGGCGGCTGCGCGACAGGGCGGTGGCCCACCTGCACGGCCGCGGCCAGGACGAGCGGGGCGACCGCAGGGCGGTCGGGGTGCTGGACGCACCCGTGGTGCCGGCCGCGCCGCCGCAGAGCGCCGAGCGCGCGGCGATCGCCGGGGGCGACCTCGTCGTACGGACCGGGCCCGACGTTCAGGTGCGGCCCGGCACGCACGTGCCGCTGCTCATCGACCTGGAGCACCTGTACGTCTTCGACCAGCAGGGCCGCCGCGTCTGCCCCGCGCCCGCGCACCAGCCCGGGCTGGACGGGTGACGCCCTCCGCTGTCGGCCGCCGGGCCCGCCCGTGCACGGCCGGGGCGGGGTCGCGAGCACTCTCCGGCCACTCGGGTGACGACTGATCAAATCACCCAATTGCCGCTTTTCTTCGGTAAATCTCACTGCCAGGCTGGCACACGACCTCTGACGGCTCCATTGCCCCTGGAGATTTCCGTGATCCTTTCGATCTCAGGCGTTGTCCTTCTGGGAGTCATCGTCTTCCTGTTCTTCCGCAAGGACGGGCTGAAGCCGGCTCATGCCATCGTCTGCGCCCTCTTCGGGTTCTACTTGGCGGGCACCGCGATCGCCCCCAGCATCAAGGCCGGCGGGCAGAGCCTCGCCAGCCTGCTCGGCGGCATCAAGCTCTAGGACGCCCCCGGCCCGCGGCGTCCCGCACCAGGACTCGGAGACCCGACGCATGCGACGACCGTTCCTCCGGCTGCCCGGCCGCGAGACGCCCCCGGCGGCCGGTGGCCGCGAGCCGGCCGGGACGGCGGCGGAGGGCGCCGCGGACGTGCTGCGGCCGGTGGTGGTCCTGGCCCGCGGCTCCGGCCGGCTTCTGATCGCCGCCCGGCGGCGCTGGGGCGCGACCCCGCCGCAGCGGCGGGGGCCGACCGCCTTCCTCGCCGGCGCCTGCCTGCTGCTGGTGTACCTGTTGCCGTACGGGCCGCCTGCCGCCGGCATCGCGCTGCTGGCCGCGGTGGGGTGGGCCGGCCGCGACCGGGACCCGTCCAAGCGGGCGCAGAACGAGGACGAGGCGGCACGGCGGCAGGAGCGGCTCACGGCGCTGTACGAGGCGCTGGTGCCGTATCTCTCCTCCCCCGACGACCCGCACCCCCTCTACGCGCACGAGGGCGACGCCGAGCAGGTCTTCGGCGGCGCCGAGTTCGACGGCGACGGCCGGCTGACCGGGCTGCGGCTGCGCTATCCGCCGTACTTCCGCGACGGCGAGCCGGAGGCCCGGGCGCGGATCGAGCACGTGCTGTACGCCAAGTGCGGGCGCGGGCGCGAGTACCTTTTCGACTGGCACGAGGACGACAACCGCCTCGACCTCACCGTCCTCGGCCCGCTGCCCACCGACATCGGTGCGCAGCCGTACGTCACGGCACAGGGCGAGTCGGTGCTCGGCTTCACCGACGCCGAGGGGGTGCGGCGGACGCTGCCGGTGCGCACGGAGACCGGCGACCGCGACGAGCCGCCGGTGCTGTGGCGGACCGGCCCGCGCTCCACGGAGCCGCACCTGCTCGCCCTCGGCCAGCCCGGCACGGGCACGACGACACTGCTGCGGTCGCTGGCCCTGCAGGCGCTGCCGCACGGTGAGGTGCTGGTGGTCGACGGCGGATCCACGGGTGAGTTCGGCTTCCTCGCGGGGCGGACGGGGGTGCTCGCGGTGGAGTCCACGGTCGCCGGCTCCCTGGCGCTGCTGCGCTGGGCGGCGGAGGAGACGGAGCACCGGCTGCGGCGCCCGGCCGCCACCGGGGGCCGGGCGGCTGACGGCGCACGGTCACCGGGACCGCGGCCCCTGTGGATCATCGTGGACCGGCCCGCCGCACTGAGCCATCTGGCCGCCGCGGGCGGACGGGAGGACCCGCAGGGCCTGCTGGAGGTGCCGCTGCGGCACGGCCGGGCGGCGAACGTCACCGTGGTGGTGGCGGACCAGTTCGACTGCGCCGCCTCACTGGGTGCGGCGGTACGGGACCACACCCGCGCCCGCGTCGTGCTGGGCGCGGCCTCGGCGGCGCAGGTCGCCTCCGTGCTCGGCGCCGCGCCGCACACCACACCGGTGTACGACGTCCCGCCGGGTCGCGGCTACGTACGCCTCGGGCAGGGCCCGGTGCACCGGCTGCAGGTGCCCGCGACGCCGGACCCGCACCACCGCGAGACTCCGGAGGCGCTGCGGCGGGCCGTGCTGGAGCTGCTGCCGGAGCCGCCGGCAGGCGGGTCGGCGGCCGGCGCGACGGCGGAGCAGGTCGGCGGCTGACGCACGGCGGTGGCCGGCGGCGCGGCCACCGCGTCACGCGATGAACGCCCCGGCCGGTTCCGCCGCCACGGGCCCGGCGCCCTCGGCCACGGCACGGGCCGCCGCCGCGAGCCGGCCGACCGCCTCCTCGGCGACCGCGCCGGTGACGGTGAACGGCAGCCGTACATACCCCTCGAAAGCTCCGCCGACGCCGAACCGCGGGCCCGACGGAATCCGTACGCCCACACGCTCGCCCGCCTCGGCGATCCGCGAGCCGGACAGGCCGCCCGTGCGCACCCACAGCGTCAGCCCGCCGTGGGGCACGGTGTACTCCCAGTCGGGCAGGCGGCGTTTGAGGGCGGCCACGATCGCGTCGCGGTTGGCGCGGGCCTGGGAGCGGCGCAGGCCGGTTGCCGCGGCCCAGCCGCCGCCCTCCAGCAGCCAGGTGGTGGCCAGTTGCTCCACCACAGGCGAGCCGAGGTCGGCGTACGCGCGGGCGGAGACCAGGCTGCGGATCACCTCGGGGGCGGCTCGCACCCAGCCGATGCGCAGGCCGGCCCAGAACGCCTTGCTGGCCGACCCGACGGTGACGACGGTGGCGCCCGCCGGGTCGTACGAGGCCACGGGACGCGGTCGTTCGCCGATGTCGTCCAGGTGCAGCTCGCTCATCGTCTCGTCCGCGACGACGACGGTGCCCGCGCGCCGGGCGGCGTCGACGAGCGCGCGCCGCTGGTCGTCGCCGGCCAGGGCACCGGTGGGGTTGTGGTAGTCGGGGATGACGTATGCCATCCGGGGAGCGGCGTCGCGCAGCGTCTGCCGCCAGGTCTCGATGTCCCAGCCGGTCAGCCCCTCGGCCATGGCCACGGGCACGAGACGGGCGCCGTCCTCGCGCATGAGCTGCAGGATGTTGGCGTAGCTGGGCGAGTCCACGGCGATGCGCTCGCCGCGGCCCGCGAACAGCCGGCAGATGGCGATCATCGCGCCCATCGCGCCGGTCGTGATCATGATCTGCTCCGGCATGGTCGGCACCCCGCGTGCGGTGTACCGCTCGGCGATGGCCGCGCGCAGCCCGGGCAGTCCGGCGGGATAGTCGCCGTGGGTGTGGGCGTAGAGCGGGAGCTGCTCCAGGGCGCCGTGCATGGCGCGGGTCAGCCACGGCTCGGGTGCGGGCAGCGCGGCACAGCCGAGGTCGATCATCGAGCCGGTGGCGTCCGGCGGCAGCGGCTCCAGGCCACGGGTGGGCAGCGGGTGTCCTGCGGGCACGGAGGTCCAGCTCCCGGCGCCGCGGCGGGATTCGAGGAACCCGGCCGCACGCAGATGTTCGTACGCCGCCGCGATGGTGGTGCGGCTGACGCCCAGGGCGGCGGCCAGCTCGCGCTCGGCGGGCAGCCGGGTGGCCACCGGGATGCGGCCTTCGAGCACCAGCAGGCGCACGCCGTCGGCCAGCGAACGGTACGCGGGCACACGGCGGCCGGGCCGGTCGAGCGCGACGGCGCCCGCGCTCTCCTGCGACCGCAGCAGCCGTGCGAGCTGAACCGCACCGACGGCTGATGTCCATTCCGCCATGAAAACCAGGCCACCCTTCCCCGATTGGCCATGTCACTCACACAAGTGCAGTCCACATAGTGGCACGCAGCCATCCAACAGGACCAGAGGGGAGCCAGTCTTGTCTCGCTGGAGGGAAGCCCGTACGGCCCGCAGACTCGGGCATCTGTACGTCGGCCTCACGCTGTACGGGCTGAGCTGCGCGCTGATGGTGCGCGCCGGGGTCGGGCTCGACCCCTGGGACACCTTCCACCAGGGTCTCGGCAAGCAGACCGGGTGGTCGATGGGGGTTGCGACGATCGTGGTCGGCGCGGCCGTGCTGCTGCTCTGGATCCCGATCCGGCAGCGCCCGGGACTCGGCACCGTCTCCAACGTGGTGGTCATCGGTCTCGCGATGGACGCCTCGCTCGCGGTGCTGCCCGGCGTACACGGGCTCGCCCTGCAGATACCGCAGATGCTCGCCGGCGTCGCCCTCAACGGCGTGGCCACCGGCCTGTACATATCGGCCCGCTACGGCCCCGGCCCCCGCGACGGCCTGATGACCGGACTGAACCGGCGCACCGGCCTGTCGGTACGGCTGGTCCGCACCCTGATCGAGGTCACCGTCCTGGCCTCCGGCTGGGCGCTGGGCGGGGCGGTCGGCGCCGGTACGGTCGTCTACGCCCTGGCGATCGGCCCGCTGGCCCAGTTCTTCATGCGCGTCTTCGCCGTCCCGGGGCCCGGGGACGGCGAGCCGGAGCCCGTCGGCGGGGCGGAGCGTGACGCGACACCCGCGAGGTGAATTATGTGCTGCCTGGCGCGGAGCGGTAGTGTACGCCTCCGGCTCGGCAGGCGGATCGTTACAGCATGCAGTGAGATGAAATCAGTCGGTGACATCTCCGTCACACGTGACAAAGCGGACGCCTATGGGTAGAAGCAATGGGGCGGCACGACGGGCGACGCATGTCCCGGAACGGGAATCTTCATCGCCGACCGGACGTTGACCGGATGACGACGACAGCGACACCTGTCCTGTGGGCGACAAGCCCGGGAGGCAACGATTCATGAGTGAGCGAGCTCTTCGCGGCACGCGACTCGTGGTGACCAGCTACGAGACGGACCGCGGCATCGACCTGGCCCCGCGCCAGGCGGTGGAGTACGCATGCCAGAACGGCCATCGGTTCGAGATGCCGTTCTCGGTCGAAGCGGAGATCCCGCCGGAGTGGGAGTGCAAGACGTGCGGCGCCCAGGCGCTGCTCGTCGACGGCGAGGGACCGGAGGAGAAGAAGGTCAAGCCCGCCCGGACGCACTGGGACATGCTCATGGAGCGGCGCACCCGCGACGAGCTCGAAGAGGTCCTGGCCGAGCGGCTCGCGGTGTTGCGCTCCGGCGCGATGAACATCGCGGTGCATCCGCGCGACAGCCGCAAGTCGGCCTGAGAGACGGCGCCGCTCCCGACGAACGGCATCGGCAAGGGCCCGTCCCCGAGGGGGACGGGCCCTTCCGGGTGCCCGAAAACGGCGGGGCGGGCGGCCCCGGGAGCCGCAGGCCGCGACGACCGCCGGGCCCGTGAGGGGGAACGGCCGGACAACGCCGGGTTCAGCGCCGCGGCGGCCGGTCCTCGTCGTCGTCCCGCAGCACCTCGCCCTGGACGACCTTGCCGTCCGGGCGGTGGATGCGCGCCTGCGTGTACACGCGCCCCAGGTCCCGGCCCGCGGCCGACCGCTCGATCCACCGGGTCAGCCCCCGGCGCACCAGGGCCCGTACCGGCGGCAGCAGCAGGAGCAGACCCACGGCGTCCGTGACCAGTCCCGGCACCATGAGCAGCAGCCCGGCGAGCATCGTCAGCCCGTTGCCCGAGCCGCTCCCGCGGTCCGCCTCCGGCGCGGCACCGCTTTGCTGCCGCTGTAGCTGCTCGGTGAGCGACCGCCAGGCACGCCGGCCGGCCCGCTTGATGACGACCGCGCCCAGGATCAATCCGCCCACCAGCACGGCGAAGACGCCCAGGACGCCGATCTCGGAGCCGATCACGATCAGCAGCCACAGCTCCAGCAGCGCCCAGGCGGCGAGGCCCAGGGGTGCCACCGTGCGGGCGGGCGAGCGGCGCCGGCGCGGCGGACGGCCGCGGCCGTCACCGGGTCCGCCGCGGCCCGCCCCCCGGTCGTCGGAGCCTGCCGGGTCCTCGTACGGCTGCGGAATGCGATCGCTCATGACTCAAGTGTGCCTGCGGCCGAGAATCCGTCCCAGCCGGGACCGCACGCCCCAGGCCGGCACTCGCCACGCCGCCTCGGCGAAGATGTCCTTGCTCATCTTGGAGTCACCGCGCTCCCGCTCGACGAAGGTGATCGGGACCTCCGCGATGTGGTAGCCGGCGTCGGCCACCCGCCGGGCCAGGTCCACCTGGAAGCAGTACCCCTGCGAGGCGATGCTCTCCAGCCCGATACCCTCCAGCGTCTCCCGGCGGAAGGCGCGGTACCCGCCGGTGACGTCCCGGATGCGCAGCCCGAGCCAGATCCGCGAGTACGCGCTGCCGCCGCGGGAGATGAACTCCCGGGACCTGGGCCAGTTGACCACCCGGCCGCCGGGCACCCACCGGGAGCCGAGCACCAGGTCGGCACCCTTGAGCGCGGTGAGCAGCCGCGGCAGCTCCTCCGGCCGGTGCGAGCCGTCGGCGTCCATCTCGACCAGCACGCCGTAGCCCCGCTCCAGGCCCCAGCCGAAGCCGGCGAGGTAGGCGGCGCCCAGGCCCTCCTTGCCCGCCCGGTGCAGCACGTGTACGTGCGCGTCGTCGGCGCTCAGCTCGTCGGCGAGCTTCCCGGTGCCGTCCGGGCTGTTGTCGTCGACGACCAGGATGTCCGCGTCCGCCACCGCGGCGCGCACCCTGGAGACGATCGACTCGAGGTTCAGGGCCTCGTTGTACGTCGGGATGATCACCAGGATCCCGCCCAGCGGGCCGTAGCGCCCCTGAACCCCGTCTGTCACTGCCGTCCCTTCCGCAATTCCCGCTTGAGCCGTCCTCGCGCGCACACGGCCGCGTGGGACGGGACGCCCACCATAGCCAGAGACCACTGCGGTCCGGCACCGAGGCGGTCCGCAACGGTACCGCGGGACGGGCCGCGGGTGTCGCGGGTCTCGCCTCTGCGCGGAACGCACACGCCGCGGGGGAACGGAGAGGGCACCGCGTACGGCGCGGCCCGTGGGCCCTCCCCCGGATGCGGGCGATGCCGCTGCGGGTCGGGCCCGGCGCCCTTCGGTCCGACCTGGGACCCGCTGGCTGCGGATCGACCGAGGGCCGTTGTCTACTGAGCGTCCGGGCCCCACCCGGGGTCACACCAGCCCGGCGGATGCCATCCTCCCTCGCCCCGTGCCGGAGTCCTGGACCTGGCTGCCTGCGATGGGGCGCCGGTGCGGCACACCATCCGTGGCCCAGAGCGTTCCACGACTGCGCGGAGGTGATCCGGCCGGACTTCCTGTGGTGGACTCGGCCGAAACTACCCGCCGTTGCCCGCTTCGTGTCAACAGCCGTGTCACCTGTGGCGTTTCGCCGAAGCGGCTGGTCAGTCCCGAAATCAGGCCGCGGTCCCACGCCCGGGACGGCGTTCGTTCGGCCTATCGAAGATCGTTAACTCACCCGATCGGCCCCGGGTGGACGGTGTTTCCGGCCACGACGGTACGCAGGCACACGGGAAGCTCCGTGCCGGGTGTGAGGTCCGGCAGGCCCGGGGTACCGGAACGCGGGTCGGTCGACCAGTTCGCCACCCGCTCGTCGGGCACCTGCACGACGAGGTCGCCGGCCGCCCAGACGGCGTAGTCGGCGGGCGCGCCGGGTACGAGCACGCCGGCGTCGTCGCGGCCGACGGCCCGCCAGCCGCCGCGGGTGTGGGCGGTGAAGGCGGCGCGGGCGGAGATGCGGTGCTCGGGCGTGTGGTGGAACGCGGCTGCCCGGACGGTGCGCCAGGGGTCGAGCGGGGTCACCGGGGCGTCGGAGCCGAGGGCGAGCGGCACGCCGGCGCGCAGGAGCGCCGCGTACGGGTTGAGGGTCCGCGCCCGCCGGGTCCCCAGCCGGCGTGCGTACATGCCCTCCTCGCCGCCCCACGCGGCATCGAAGGCCGGCTGCACCGACGCCGTGAGTGCCAGCTCCGCGAACCCGGCGACGGTCTCGGGCGTGAGCATCTCCGCGTGCTCCACGCGGTGCCGCAGCGCCCGTACCCGGTCCAGGCCGACCCGCCCGGCCGCCGCCCGTACGCCGTCGACCACGGCGGCGACGGCGGCGTCCCCGATGGCGTGGAACCCGGCCTGGAGCCCCGCCTCGGTGCAGGCGGCCACATGGTCGGCGACGGCGGCGGCGTCGAGGTAGCCGTTGCCGCGGTGGCCGGGGCGGTCGGCGTACGGCTGCGTCAGATGGGCGGTACGGGAGCCCAGGGAGCCGTCAACGCAGAAGTCGCCGGCCGCGCCGAAGGCGCCGAGTTCGCGCAGGCGCCCGGCGTCCTCGGGGCCGGAGACGGCCTCGCCCCAGTAGCCGGTCACCCGCGGCCCCGGCCGTTCGGCGGCCAGCGCGAGGAGCGCCGCGAAGTCGTCGGCGCCGCTGATGTCCGGGCCCGCGCACTCGTGCACCGAGCCGATGCCGACGGCCGCCGCCCGGTCGAGCGCGGCGCCCTGCGCGGCGGCGCGCTGCGCCGGCGACATGGCGGCGTACGCGGCGCGGCGTACGGCGTGGTGGGCGTCGCGGGTCAGCGGCGCGTCGGCGGCGTACCCGTCGCGCCCGGCGATGCCGGGCACCAGGTCGAGCAGGGCCGTGCTGACGGCGGCGGAGTGCACGTCGACGCGGGTGACGTAGAGCGGCCGGCCGCCGGCGGCCTCGTCCAGCTCGGCGCGGGACGGCGGGCGGCCCTCCGGCCAGCCGGTCTCGTCGTACCCCTGGCCGATCAGCACCCGGCCCGCGGGGCGGGCGGCGGCGTGCGCGCGGATCCGGGCGAGTGCGTCGGCCAGCCCGGTGGCGCCGGACAGGTCCAGGCCGGTCAGCGCCAGCCCGGTGGCGGTCAGATGGACGTGCGCGTCGGTGAACGCCGGGGTGACGAGAGCGCCTTCGAGGTCGACGACCTCGTCGACGGTCCCGGCGCCGGCGAAGCCGTCGGCCGCGCCCTCGGAGCCGACCCAGGCGACGCGGTCACCCTCGACGACCATGGCGGTGGCGAACGGGTCGGCGGGGCTGTGGACGGTGCCGCCGCGCAGCAGGACGGTGCGGCGGGCGGAACCGGCCCGGCCCCGCGCGGAGTCGGCGGGGTCGGCGGATCGGGCGGCGGGACTCTCGGCGGTCACGGCTGCGGTGCCTCGGATTCGGATCGGGGGTGCCGCGCCGTCAGATGCGCGGCGGCCTGGCTTCGTACGGCGTGGAGAGCACGACCGTCGTGCGGGTGGAGACCCCGGCGAGGGAGCGGATGCGGGCGAGCAGGTCCTCCAGCTCCGCGGGGGCCGCGACGCGCACCTTGAGGATGTAGTTCTCCTCCCCGGCCACGCTGTGGCACGCCTCGATCTCGGGGACGTCGGCGAGCCGGTCCGCGATGTCGTCGGGGGCGCTGGGGTCGAAGGGTTTGACCGAGATGAACGCGGTCATCGGCAGGCCGATGGCCTCCGGGTCGACGATGGCCCCGTAGCCGCGGATCACCCCGCGCTGTTCCAGCCGCCGCACCCGCTGGTGCACGGCCGAGGTGGACAGGCCGGTGGCCTTGCCCAGGTCCGTATAGCTCATGCGCCCGTCCCTGACGAGCAGCTCCACGATGTGCCTGTCCAACTCCTCCACAACGCATCAACCTACTTCGTTTGCGGGGGTCAGGTACATCCGGGGCCACCGGGGCGCCGGGGAAGCGCCGTGCGGGGGCGTTTACGGCGCACGCGGCCGTGTGTGACGAAGGCCACAGTCCATCCGGGAGCCGGGGGTGCCCCGCGGACGATTATTCGGATGACAGCGAGGGAAATCCTTGCTGTGGTCGAGACCACCACGTGACCGACCAGGTGGCCCAACCCGAGGGGGAGCAGCATGCGCCGTTCCGAGCATGTCGAGCTCGTCGATCCTGATGCCGTCGATGACGAGGACGGCGGTTACGCCGAGACCTCGTTGATCTTCCGGGTGCTCTGCCCGGACTGCGTGCAGCCCATCGCCCTGCTGGAGGGCGAGGACGTGCTGCCCGAGCACGCCCGGGTCACGCCGGCGAACCCGTTCGGGCTGACCGTGTGCACCGGCTCCGGCAGCCCGCTGTCGGCCGCGGTGCCGCAGGACGCGCGGCTGGACGCGCGCGCGGAGGATCCGGCGGCACTGCTCACGCTGCCCGAGGGCCTCGACTGGCGCCGCCAGCCCTTCTCGCACGTCGGCGGCCCGGGGAACGGGCCGGCGCGGCGGCGGCTGCCGGGGATGCGCCGGCGCGGCTGACGCCCGGACCCGGGCCGGCAGCGCCCGCCCGCACCGGCCCCGTCCCGCGCCTCCCGGCGCCGCACGGACCGGCCGCTATCCCCGGTCCGCCTCGGCGCCCAGCAGGTGCCGAGCGACGACCACGCGCTGGATCTGGTTGGTGCCCTCCACGATCTGCAGCACCTTCGCCTCGCGCATGTAGCGCTCCGCGGGGAAGTCCGCGGTGTAGCCGTAGCCGCCGAGCACCTGCACGGCGTCCGTCGTCACCCGCATCGCCGCGTCCGTGCAGAACAGCTTGGCCATCGCGGCGTCCTGGGCGAAGGGCAGCCCGGCGTCGCGCCGTCGCGCGGCGGCGAGGTACAGCGCGCGTCCGGCCGCGATCTGCGTCGCCATGTCGGCGAGCATGAAGCGCAGTCCCTGGAAGTCGGCGACGGGCCGGCCGAACTGCTGCCGCTCCAGCGCGTATCCGTGCGCCGTGTCGAGTGCCCCCTGCGCCACGCCGATGGCGCATGCCGCGATGCCGAGGCGGCCGGAGTCGAGCGCGTCGAGCGCGATGGCGAAACCCTGCCCTTCCTCGCCCAGGCGCCGCGCGTCGGGGATCCGGACCCCGTCGAAGTGCACCAGGCCGGTGGGCGAGCCCTTCATGCCCATCTTCTTCTCCGGCGGCGCGGCGCTGATCCCCGGGGCGTCGCCGGGGACGAGGAAGGCGGTGATCCCGCCGGGACCGGGACCGCCGGTGCGGGCGAGGACGGTGTAGAAGTCGGCGACGCCGGCGTGGGTGATCCATGCCTTGGTGCCGTCCAGGGTCCAGGTGTCGCCGTCGCGTACGGCGCGGGTGGTCAGGGCGGCGGCGTCGGAGCCGGAGGCGGGCTCGGAGAGGCAGTACGCGCCGAGCAGGCCGCCGCCGAGGATCGCCGGAAGGAACTCCTTGCGCTGTCCCTCGGTGCCGTGGCAGGCGATCGCGTGGGTGGCGAGGGTGTGCACGGAGGTGCCGAGGCCGACGGTCAGCCGGGCGGCGGCCAGTTCCTCCAGCACCTGCAAGTAGACCGCGTACGGCTGCTCCCCGCCGCCGTACTCGGCCGCGTAGGGCAGCGCGAGCAGTCCCGACCGCGACAGAGTGCCGAACAACTCCCGTGGGAAGCGGCCCGCTTCCTCTTCTTCGGCCGCGCGGGGCGCGATCTCCCGCCGGACCAGCTCACGGACGAGGGCCAGCAGGTCGCGGGACTCCTCGGTGGGCAGCTCGCGTTCCACGGGCAGCGGACCACGTACGGCCATGCGGTGCACTCCTTCTTCGCCGGGCGCGCGTACGGCGCTGTCGACGGCGGCTCCGGCCGGGATATGGCGGCGCCGCCCGTTGTGTTGCTGCAGCACGATGCTGCCCCGCCGGGTTGCGGCGAGCCGGCATGTACGGCTGCGGTGAAGGGGAGTATGCCCGATCGGCGGTACGGCGGCACAGACGGGGTGCGTGGCGAACCGGCCGGTTCGCGGGGGCGGTTCCCGGCGTCGTCAGGAGGCGGCGGAACCGGCCTCGGGCACCAGTCCGGCGAGCAGGTCGTCGTAGCCGGCCTTGACGCGGGCGACGCTCATGCCGCCGGCCCGGCGCTGGTAGTCGTAGAGGTTGGCGGCCAGCGGCGCCAGCAGCGCGTCTGCGAGCCAGCGTACGTCGGCCTCGGGCCGGATCCGGCCGAGGAGCAGCGCGAGATGCTGCTGGTACAGCTCGTACGAGCCCTCGGTGAACCGGGCGTCGGCGGAGTCCGTCTCGGCCACGAGCAGCAGCCCGAGCTGTTCCTCGGTGCGGTCGACGAGGGCGTGCAGGAAGGCACGGATGCGCTCCCGCGCGCCGGCGCCCGGCCCGAGCGGCGGCGGGCCCTTCAGGAACGCCGTCTGGAACTGCACTTCGCGGTCGTCGATGACCGCGTACGCCAGTCCGGCGCGGTCGCCGAAGCGGCGGTAGACGGTGCCGACGCCGACCCCCGCGGCCTTGGCCACCTCGTCCATGGACAGCGCGTCGGGGCCGCGCTCGGCGACCATCGCGGCGGCGGCGGCGAGGATCCTGCGGCGGTTCTGTGCGGCGTCCGCGCGCTCCGGCGGCGGGCCGCCGACCACGGGCAGCTCGGTGCCGGCCGGGCGCCGCCGCCCGGTGGTGTCGTCCTGTGTCACCTGCGCTCCTTCCTGTCCGGAGGATAGCGAAGGGGAGAGTTCTCCGATTCCCTTCGACATCCGGAGAACTCTCCGGTTACCCTTCGGGCAGACACCAACCGGAGAACTCTCCGGATACCGAAGGGGACGATCATGACGCAGCTTGCGGGCCGGACGGCCCTGGTCACAGGCGGCAGCCGCGGCATCGGTGCCGCGATCGCGCGGCGGCTGGCCGAGGAGGGCGCCGACGTGGCCGTGACGTATCACCGCTCGCCCGAGCGGGCCGCGGAAGTCGTACACGCCGTGGAGAGGACCGGCCGGCGCGGCCTGGCCCTCCCGGCCGACGCCGCCGACCCCGACGCCGTCGTCGCCGCGGTGGACCGGGCCGCCGCCGGACTCGGCCGGCTGGACATCCTGGTGAACAACGCCGGCATCGCGCCGTACGGGCCGCTGGCCAAGGTGCGCCGTGAGGACGTGGACGCGGCACTCGCCATCCACGTCCGCGCGGTCTTCCTCGCCTGTCAGGCCGCCGCCCGGCACCTCGGCCCGGGCGGCCGGATCATCAGCATCGGCAGCAGCTTCGCCGAGCGGGTGCCGATACCGGGCTGGACGCTCTACGCCGCCAGCAAGTCCGCGCTGACGGGCCTCACCCGCGGGCTGGCCCGCGACCTGGGCCCGCAGGGGATCTCGGTCACCGTCGTCCACCCCGGCGACACCGACACCGAGATGAACCCCGCCGACTCCCCCGACGCCGACGCCGCCCGCGCCATCAGCGCGCTGGGCCGCTACGGACGCCCCGAGGACGTCGCCGCCACCGTGGCGCACCTCGCCGGACCCGGCGGCGCGCAGATCACCGGCGCGGCGATCGCCGTGGACGGCGGCTTCGCCGCGTAGCGCGCCCGCCCGCGGTCCCGCGCAACGCCTCCGTACGACCCGAACGACAGAACCCGGGAGACCCCGTGCCCTGGATATTCCTGCTGATCGCCGCCGGCCTCGAACTCGTCTGGGCCACGGCCCTGAAGCACTCCGACGGCCTCACCCGCCTCTGGCCCTCGGCCATCGGGCTGGTGACGGCGATGGTGAGCGTCGTGGTGCTGACCATGGCGCTGCGCAGCCTGCCCGTCGGCACCGCGTACGCCGTCTGGGTCGGGCTCGGCTCGCTGGGGGTGGCCGCCGCGGGCGTCCTCGCGATGGGCGAGAGCGCATCGCCGGCCCGGCTGGCGTGCCTGGGGCTGATCCTCGCGGGTGTCGTCGGCCTGAAGTTCGTCGAGGGCTGAGCGCACGGAACACCGCGCCCACCGGGACTCGTCCGGTGCACGGACGCGAGGGCGGCGGGCAGGCCGTTCGGGATTCCGGTGGGGGCGGTAGGCCGGCTGGCGATCCTCCGGGCGCTCCCCGGCGGGCACACCAGGACCCGCCCGCTGTCCTTCGGGCGGGTCCTGCGGTGACGTGGCGCCGCGGCGTCAGCGGATGCCGACGGCGGCCAGCGCCGCCTGCTGAGCTGCGGTGATCTCGCTTCCCCACAGCACGTAGCAGATGCCGCCGGTGCCGGAGCGGACCGCGCCGGTCGCGTCGTAGCGCTTGGTGCGCAGCCAGATGTTCTCCCACTGGCGGCGCTTGTAGACGTGCCGCACCGCCGGGTTGTCCGGGGAGGCCGGGTCGTTGGCGACGACGTCGCCGTCCTTGGTGAAGCCGACGACGGTCATCAGGTGGCCCGACGTGCCGTAGCCCGCGCCGTCCAGTTCCTCCTCGATGAAGGACTGGGACGTGATCAGCGGGATGCCGGCGGCGACGAGCAGTTCGGCGTCGGCGAGCGAGCCGAGCCGGGTGACGACGCCGTTCATGTCGCGGTACGTGCTCGCGTAGGCGGTGTTGAACGGCCAGTTTCCGCAGCCCTCGTACTGGTAGTCGTACGTGGAGCGGGCAGCGTGGCAGACCTGCGGGTCGTCGTAGTCGGGGTTGACCCACTGAAGGTCCCCGCCGGTGGGCTTGCGGCCCCAGTACTCGATGATCATCTGCGAGGAAGTGGGGCTGCACCATGCCTCGCCGCCGTTGTCGTACTCCGGGTAGCGGCCGGCGTGGACGTTCTGCGAGTAGCGCGGGACGACCAGCTCGCGGGAGAGCCGCGGCTTGCTCGCCGGTACCTCGAAGCGGTCCGGTACGTCGGAGCCCATCGCGCCGACCCGCCACACCTGCGGCGTCGCGTCGCTGCCGGGCTTGCGGTAGAGGGTCACCCGCAACTGGTAGTCGACCAGCCGCAATCCGCCGGCGGCGTCGTCGATGGCGAACGTGTCGGTCCAGATGCTGCTCTTGCCGTCCGACTGGTCGTCCACCGTGGTGCGGCGGATGTCCGCGTCGCCCGCGGCCCAGCGGCCCATCACGTACCAGGGCGTGCGGCCGCCGTCGCTGTACGTGCCGCGCAGCTCGACCATCAGCCAGGTGCCGGCCGGGGTGGCGGCGTTCCAGGAGGCGACGACCTCGGTGGCGGGCAGGGCCAGCCGGTGGACCGGGGAGGTCCAGGTGGCGTACTCCCAGGAGGCGGTGGTCCCGGTGTGCGGGTCGGCGTAGTCGCTGCGGCCCGCGGGCCGGCCGATCACGATGCCGGGACGGCGTCCCGAAACGACCTTCGTCCCGCGGGCGCTGCCGCGGCGCCACGCCGGCGCGGAGGCCCAGCCGCGGTAGTCGGCGAGGGAGTTGCCGAGCGGCGGCCGGCCGGCGGCGGCGCCGTCGGGGACGGCGGGGGCGGGGAGCGCGGAGGCGGACGCGGCCGGGGCGGCACCGGCCGCTGCGGCTGCCAGGGCGGCAGCCAGCACGGTACGCCGTGACGCACTTGAGGGCATGGCAGACTCTCCAGACAGTTGCGGCGCATGCTGGGGGGCAGGCCACAACTATTCACCCTCGGTCTGCCGTTAGGAAGTCAATCCGTGCTACGAGATGGGTGAACATTGGTTCATACCACTGGTGTGACCTGGGGTGGAGAAGGACCTCGCGGAGCGGTCGCCGTAGCCTTGCGGCGATGAGCGCCACCCACGACCCGGCCCCCGACCCCGTGCCGGCCGCCCTGGTCCGCGAGTTGCGCGGCCTCGCGCCTTCGTGCGGGCCCGTGCGGCTGGTGGCCGTCGACGGGCACGCCGGGTCCGGCAAGACGACGTTCGCCGGCCGGCTCGCCGCGGCGCTGGGCGGGGCGCCCGTACTCCGGCTGGACGACTTCGCGACGCACCGCGACTTCTTCGGCTGGACCGGTCGGCTGCGCCGTCAGGTGCTCGCACCGCTGGCCGAGGGGCGCCCGGCGGTCCACGACGCGTACGACTGGCACGCCCGCGCCTTCACCGCGCAGCGCACGGTGCCGCCGGCGTCCGTGGTGCTCGTCGAGGGCGTCGGTGCGGGCCGCCGGGAGCTGCGCCCGCATCTGGCCCGGCTGCTGTGGATGGAGGTACCCGCCGCGGCGGCGTGGGCGCGCGGGCGGCGGCGCGACGGGCCGGGCCTCGGGGGCTTCTGGGACGAGTGGGAGCGGGCGGAGCGGGCGCACTTCTCGGCCGACCCGTCCCGCCCGTACGCCGGCCTTCTGGTGGTGCGCCGCAAGGACGCGTACCGGCTGGTCCCGGGGCCTGCGCACGCCCGGTGACCGCGCGGGGCGCACACCGTACGTAGCCGGTCCCGGGCCCGGCCGGAATAGACCCCTCCACGCCCCAACTCCGCTTGACCCAGGGGTAGTACAGGACTTACGTTCTCAGTGAGCGGGCCCCACCGGCACCGCTTCACGCGCGAAGCCCCCGATTGTTCCCCCGTGATCGGGGGCTTCGTTCTGTCCAAAGAGGGAACAATGGGATGACTTACGGACCGGGCGCCCCTCACCCACGGTCACCGCGGCGGGCGGCCGGGTCCCCCGCGCGCGCGTCCGATACGTGCCGTCGGCCCGCATCGCCGCCGCGGGTACCATGCGAGCAGGCCGTCTTTGCCGCAACTCCCCTTTTGTGCAGGGGAGTTCGCGAGGGACGGCCGACCAGCGACCCGAGGAGATCCGCGGGGGAACGGTTGGTGGCTACGTGATGGACAACGGCGCGCGCGGGCCCGAGGCCCCCGCGGAGCTCGCCTGGCTGCGGGGCGTCGACGCCTACACGATGGGCGCGTACACCAGGGCCGAGGAGGAGTTCAGGTCCGCCGTGCGGCTTGACCCGCAGATGGCCGACGCCTGGCTGGGGCTGCACGCGCTGCGGGCGGACACCGCGACGGCCCTGCTGGAGATGTACCGGCATCGCGACCGCTTCGGCGAGCAGCGCGCCCGGCACCGCCGTCCCCTCAACTCCTGGTACTGGCTGGGCTGGTGGGTCCAGCCCGTGCTCGACACCGGCCGCGACCTGCTGCTCGCGCACGCCTCGCACTGGCTGGACGGGCGGCATGTGGCCGAGCTGGAGCAGGCGCTCGCCGCCTGTCCCCCGGCAGAGACCGACCCGCAGGTGCGCTTCCTGCACGCCTGCCGCGCCTATCTGGTCAAGGACTGGGAGCAGCTCGTCCGGCTGACCGTGCCGCTGACGGATGACCCGCTGCTGGGCATCGAGGCCGGGCTGTTCGCCGGTATGGCGCGGGTGCGGCTGGAGATGTACGGGCAGGCCGTGCCGATGCTCTCCGCCGCGTTGATGCGCTGCCGCAGCGAGCAGCCCCAGCGCAAGGAGCTGCGCTACTGGCTGGCCCGCGCGCAGGAGGGCTCCGGGCGCAGCGCCGCGGCGCTGCCGCTGTACCGCGCGGTGCACCGGATCGACCCCTCCTTCATGGACACCGCCGCCCGGATCGCCGCCATCGACGGCCTCGACGACTTCGACGGCCTGGACCCGGTGCCGGGCCTGGCGTCGGTGCCCCTGGGCGGCGCCGAGCAGGAGACCGCGCCGGGCGATCCTCCTCCCCCGGCGCCCGACGGCCGGGAGCTGGTGCCCGCCGACGAGGTGCTGCGCCCGCCGGCCCCGGCCGGCGGCCCGGGCGTGCAGCGCGAGCGCACCTCGCTGCACGCGGGCTCCCCCTACCAGCCGGCAGCCGCCGACCCCGCGATGCTCGCCGAGGCGCTGGCGGACCTCGACCGGATGGTCGGCCTCGATCCCGTCAAGCGGCAGGTACGGGCGCTGTCGGCGCAGCTCAACATGGCCCGCCTGCGGGCCGGCGAGGGCCTGCCGGTGCAGCCGCCGAAGCGACACTTCGTCTTCTCCGGGCCCTCCGGCACGGGCAAGACCACCGTGGCGCGCATCCTGGGCCGCGTCTTCTACGCGCTCGGGCTGCTCGCCAGCGACCGGCTGGTGGAGGCCGGGCGCGCCGACCTCGTCGGCGAGTTCCTCGGCCAGACCGCCGTGAAGGCCAACGACCTCATCGACTCCGCGCTCGGGGGCGTGCTCTTCATCGACGAGGCGTACAGCCTCGCGGGCGTCGGCTACTCGCGCGGCGATGCATACGGCGACGAGGCCCTGCAGGTGCTCCTCAAGCGCGCCGAGGACAACCGCGACCGGCTCGTCGTCATCCTCGCCGGCTACCCCAAGGGCATGGACCGCCTGCTCCACAGCAACCCGGGCCTGACGTCCCGCTTCACGACGCGCGTCGACTTCCCCAGCTACCGCCCGCTGGAGCTGACCGCCATCGGCGAGGTGCTGGCCGCGCAGAACGGCGACTCGTGGGACGAGGAGTCGGTCGAGGAGCTGCGCAGCATCTGCGGGCACGTCGTCGACCAGGGCTGGATCGACGAGCTGGGCAACGGCAGGTTCCTGCGCACGCTGTACGAGAAGAGCTGCGCCTACCGCGATCTTCGGCTGTCGGCCTACCCGGGGCCGCCGGGCCGCGAGGATCTGGCGACGCTGCGGCTGCCCGACCTGATGCAGGCGTACGGCGAGATACTCTCCGGCCGCGAGCCGACCCAGGAACCGGACGCCGGCTGAGCCGCCCCTGCGTCAGCCGACCGAGGTGGGCACGGACTCCGCGGCGCTCCCGCCCGCGGTCCGCTGACGCGCCGTCAGCCGGTGGGCGGGGTCACGGACCTCGCCGACCAGCAGCTCCAGCACGTCCTCCAGCGCCACCAGCCCGAGCACCCGCCCCGGCGCGGCCGGGTCGGCGACCGCCGCCAGGTGGGAGGCGCCGCGCCGCATCGCGGCCAGCGCGTCGTCCAGCGGCAGACCGGGGTGCAGCACGGTCATCGGCCGGAACAGGTGGGCGGGCACGGCCCGTTCGCGCTCGTCCAGGTCGAGGACGTCCTTCACGTGCAGATAGCCGAGGTACGTCGGGCCGCCGCCGGCGCCGCGCACGGGGAAGCGCGAGTAGCCGGTCCGTACCGTCAGCTCCTCGACCTGCCGTGGGGTGACCGAGGCATCCACGACGACCATCGAGGCCGGGGCGAGCAGCACGTCGGTCACGGGCCGCGAGCCGAGGCCGAGCGCGTCGTTGAGCCGGCGCTGCTCGCCGTCGCCCAGCAGCCCGGCCTCGCGGGAGTCGGCGACCAGGTCGGTCAGTTGCTCCGTGGTGTAGACGCTGGTGAGCGCGGAGCGCGGCTCCACCCTGACCAGCCGCAGGAGGTGCCGGGCCAGGGCGCCGAGCAGCGCCGTGGCGGGGCGGCACAGCCGGGCGAAGGCGACGAGTGCGGGCGCGAGCCACAGCGCCGCGCCGGCGGGAGCGGAGAGCGCCATGTTCTTGGGCACCATCTCGCCGACGACGAGGTGGAGGCAGACGACGACAGCCAGCGAGACGGCGTAGCCGAGCGGGTGGATCAGGCCGTCGGGCACGTGGGCGGCGTGGAAGGCGGGCTCCAGCAGCGAGGCGATGGCGGGTTCGGCCAGCGCGCCGAGGGTCAGCGAGCAGACGGTGATACCGAACTGCGCCGCGGCCATCATCTGCGGCAGGTGCTCCAGTCCGTACAACACCCGCCGGGCGCGCGCGGAGCCCCCGGCGGCGTACGGCTCGATCTGGCTGCGCCGTACGGAGACGAGGGCGAACTCGGCGCCGACGAAGAACCCGTTGGCCAGCACCAGCAGCGCCGCGAAGACCAGTTGGAGCGCGCTCACGCGGCCCTCCCCCCGGTCCGGCGCGGGACCGCGGCGGCCACGGCGTCCGCCGTACGCACCAGCCGGACCAGCGCCGCCCGATGGTGGTCGACGTGCCGTACGGCCAGCCGCCAGCCTGGCAGGGCCACCGCGTCCCCGGCCGCCGGAATCCGGCCCAGCAGCGCGGCGACGAGTCCCGCCACCGTCTCGTACGGGCCCTCCGGCGCCGTCAGCCCGATCCGGCGCAGTGCGTCGAGGCGGCAGCCGCCGTCGGCGTCCCAGGCCGGATGCCCGTCGGCGGCGGGCGCGGCGCGCAGGTCGGGTACGCCGTCGACCTCCCGGTCGTGCTCGTCGCGGACCTCGCCGACCAGCTCCTCCACGATGTCCTCCAGCGTCACGACGCCCGCGGTGCCGCCGTACTCGTCGACGACCACCGCTATCGGCTGCCCGCCGCGCAGCTTCTCCAGCAGCGGCTGCGCCGGCAGCGTCCCGGGCACGAGCAGCGGCGGCACGGCGATCCGCGCGACGGGCGTGCGTGTCCGCCGCCCGGCGGGGACGGCCAGCGCGTCCTTGAGATGAACCATGCCCGTGACCTCGTCGAGCCGGTCGGTGTAGACGGGGAAGCGGGACAGGCCGGTGGCGCGCGTGAGGTTGAGGACGTCCGCGGCGGTGGCGGAGGACTGCAGCGCGACCACCCGGACCCGCGGGGTCATCACGTGCTGCGCGGTCAGCCCGCCGAGGGAGAGGGTACGGACGAACAGGTCGGCGGCGTCCGGCTCGATCATCCCGGCCTGCGCCGAGCTGCGCGCCAGCGATCCCAGCTCCGTCGGCGTACGGGCCGACGCCAGCTCCTCGGCCGGCTCGACTCCCAGCAGCCGCACCAGCCGGTTTGCGGCGGCGTTGAGCAGCGCGATGAGCGGCCGGAAGAAGCGCGAGAACAGGGTCTGCGGCCCGGCGACGAAGCGGGCGACGGCCAGCGGCCGGGACACCGCCCAGTTCTTCGGCACCAGCTCGCCGAGGACCATCTGCGCCGCGGAGGCGAGCAGCACCCCGGTGGCCAGCGCCGTGCCGGGCACCACGCCGGCGGGCAGCCCCGCGGCCGTCAGCGGGCCGCGCAGCAGCCTTCCGAGCGCGGGCTCGGCGAGCATGCCGACGACCAGCGACGTGAGGGTGATGCCGAGTTGCGTACCGGAGAGCTGGAACGACAACTGCCGCAGCGCGGCCACGACACGGGCGGCGCGCCGGTCGCCGGCCGCGGCGGCGCGCTCCGCCTGCGGGCGCTCCACGGCGACGAGCCCGAACTCGGCCGCCACGAAGAAGCCGTTGGCGAGGATCAGCAGGAACGCCAGGCCCAGCAGGGCCAGTGAGGTGATCATCGCGCCGCCGCCACGCGGGAGGCGGCGCCGGTACTACAGGAGGATCCGTCCATCGCCCTGGGGGGCTCACTCCTCGGGTCGCCGGGTGACCCGGTGCGCTCGGCTCCGGGAAGGCCCCTGGAGGGCCCTGCGCACCAGAGTAAACACGACCCGGGCCTGGGGGCAGCCTCAGGCGCCGGGTGCGCCCGTGCCGCGCTCCGCCGCCATCCCGGCGAGCACCCGCGCGTCCCGCTCGGCCTGCTCCCGGCCGATGCCCGGCTGGATGCCCATGACCGGCAGGCTCGTGCCGTCGGCGAGGTCGAGGGAGACCCAGGGGTCGCCGGGCCGCAGGTTGACGCGGAGGATTTCGGCCCAGGCGAGGTGCCGGCGGTGGGTCAGGTTGGTGACCGTGACACCGTCGTCGGCCGCGACCACGTGGGGACGGCCGAGGAGCAGCAGCCCGCCGAGGAAGAACAGCCCGACGACGACGAAGCTGATCCGCTCCCCCAGGTTCATGCTGAGCGTGAAGCCGATCGCGGTGAGCGTGGCGAAGATCGTGAAGCCGGAGGCGACGAGCACCGCCCGGGTGCGGTGCGGCCGGAAGGTGACCGGCAGTTCGGCGGCGGTCACAGGCGGCAGGCGTGGATGGTGGTGGTGAGGATGGCGCGGGCCCCCAGTTCGTACAGCTCGTCCATGATCCGCTGGGCGTCGGCGGTGGGCACCATCGAGCGGACGGCGACCCACCCCTCGTGGTGCAGCGGCGAGACGGTCGGCGACTCCAGACCCGGGGTGAGGGCGACGGCCTGCTCCAGGTGCTCGGCGCGGATGTCGTAGTCCATCATCACGTACCGGCGGGCGACGAGCACGCCCTGCATCCGGCGCAGGAACTGCCGTACCTTCGGCTCCTCCCGCGAGCCGGTGCCGCGGATGACGATCGCCTCGGAGGTGAGGATCGGCTCGCCGATGATCTCCAGTCCGGCCTGCCGGAGCGTGGTGCCGGTCTCGACGACGTCGGCGATGATCTCGGCGACCCCGAGCTTGATCGCGGTCTCCACGGCGCCGTCGAGGTGGACGACCTCGGCGTCGACGCCGTTGTCCGCCAGGTGCTTGGCGACCAGCCCGGAGAAGGACGTGGCCACGGTCTTGCCGCCGAAGTCGGCGACGCCGGCGGCCGTGCCGGGGCGGGTGGCGAAGCGGAAGGTGGAGGCGCCGAAGCCGAGCTGCATGATCTCCTCGGCGCCGGCACCGGAGTCGAGCAGCAGGTCGCGGCCGGTGATGCCGATGTCCAGACGCCCCGAACCGACGTAGACGGCGATGTCGCGGGGGCGCAGGAAGAAGAACTCGACGTCGTTCGCGGCATCGGTGAGCACCAGTTCGTGGCGGTCCGTGCGCTGCCGGTAGCCGGCCTCATGGAGCATCGCCGACGCAGGCTCGGCGAGGGAACCCTTGTTGGGGACGGCGATGCGCAGCATGGTCGTGACTCTTCCTGTTCTGCCGGTGGGCTTCTGCCGGTGGCTGAGGGCGGGTGCGTACGGGCGTCAGAGATGGGCGTAGACGTCGTCGAGGGAGATGCCCCGGGCGACCATCATCACCTGAAGGTGGTAGAGGAGTTGGGAGATCTCCTCCGCGGTGCGCTCCTCGCCCTCGTACTCGGCGGCCATCCAGACCTCCGCCGCCTCCTCGACGACCTTCTTGCCGATGGCGTGCACACCCAGCCCGACGAGCTGGGCGGTGCGGGAGGTGGCGGGGTCGCCGGTGGCGGCCTTCTGGTGGAGCTCGGCGAAGAGCTCCTCGAATGTCTTGCTGGCCATGGTGGGCCCAGTCTACGGGGTCCGCGGGGACGCTCAGCGCCAGGGCTCGGTCACGGTGCGCAGCGCCGCGGCGGTGGCCACGGCGGCGGTGACCGCCTCGTGGCCCTTGTCCTCCACGGAGTCCGCGAGACCGGCGCGGGCGAGCGCCTGCTCCTCGGTGTCGCAGGTGAGCACGCCGAAACCGACGGGTACCCCGGTCTCCACGCCGACGCGGGTCAGCCCTTCGGTGACGCCCTGGCACACGTAGTCGAAGTGCGGGGTGCCGCCGCGGATGACGACGCCGAGGGCGACGACGGCGTCGTAGCCGCGGCCGGCCATCGCCTTGGCGGCCACCGGCAGCTCGAAGCTGCCGGGCACCCGCAGCAGAGTGGGCTCGGTGATGCCCAGCTCGCCGAGGGCGCGCAGGGCGCCGTCGACGAGCCCGTCCATCACCTGCTCGTGCCAGAGCGCGGCGACGACGGCGACCCGCAGGCCCTCGCAGTTCTTCACGGTCAGTTCGGGTGCGCCCTTGCCGCTCACGGCTCTCCTCTTTCGCTCTCTGCCGGGGTGGGTGGTGGTGGAACAGGTGACATATGCCTGATATCGGGTGCCGCTACGGGGTCACTGGTTGCTGCACACCGCGACGGGGGCGCCCTCCAGCCAGGGCAGGTGGTGGCCCATGCGGTCGCGCTTGGTGAGCAGGTAGCGCAGATTGTGCTCACCGGCCTCGACGGGGGTGGGCTCGCGGCCGGTGACGGTCAGCCCGTGGCGGAGCAGGGCCTCGACCTTCTCGGGGTTGTTGGTCATCAGGCGCACCGAGGTGACGCCGAGGTCGGCGAGCATACGGGCCCCGGCTGCGTAGTCGCGGGCGTCCGCGGGCAGGCCCAGCTCCAGGTTGGCGTCGAGAGTGTCCCGGCCGCGCTCTTGCAGCTCGTAGGCGCGCAGCTTGGACAGCAGGCCGATGCCGCGGCCCTCGTGCCCGCGCAGGTAGATCACGACGCCGCGGCCCTCGGCGGCCACGCGCCGCAGCGAGGCGTGGAGCTGCGGGCCGCAGTCGCAGCGCTGGGAGCCGAAGACGTCGCCGGTCAGGCACTCGGAGTGCAGGCGCACGAGCACCCCCTTGTCCCGGTCGTCACCGGCGACGTCGCCCATGACCAGGGCGATGTGCTCGACGCCGTCGGCGGCCGAGCGGTAGCCGTACGCGGTGAAGTCGCCGTACGCCGTGGGCAGCCGGGTCTCGGCCTCGCGGCGTACGCCGGGGGCCGCCGCCGGGGCGGGGGCCGGGACGGTGAAGGACTCCGCAGCGGCCGGGACGGTGGCGGGCCCGGGGGCGGCGGGGACGGACTCCGTGGTGCGGCGGTAGGCGATGAGGTCGGCGATGGAGACGATCGCGATGCCGTGCTTGCGGGCGAACGGGACGAGCTGCGGCAGCCGCAGCATCTCGCCGTCCTCGCCGGCGATCTCCACGATCGCCGCGGCCGGCCGCAGCCCGGCGAGCCGGGCCAGGTCCACGCCGGCCTCGGTGTGCCCGTCGCGGACGAGCACCCCGCCCTCACGGGCGCGCAGCGGGAAGATGTGGCCGGGCCGGACGAAGTCCGTGGCGACCGCCGCGGGGTCGGTGAGCAGCCGGATCGTGGTCGCCCGGTCGGAGGCGGAGATGCCGGTGGTGACACCGTGGGCCGCGGCGGCGTCCACGGTGACGGTGAAGGCGGTGCGCATGGACTCGGTGTTCCGCTGGACCATCTGCGGGATGCCGAGCCGGTCCAGCGCCTCGCCCTCCATCGGCATGCAGATCATGCCGCTGCACTCGCGCATCATGAACGCCACGGTGGCGGGCGTGATCAGCTCGGCGGCGACGATGAGGTCGCCCTCGTTCTCGCGGTCCTCGTCGTCCACGACGACGACGGGCCGGCCGGCGGCGATCTCCTCGATCGCGCGCTCAACGGGGTCGAGGCGGAGGTCCTCCACGTCCCCGGCGTGCTGCCAGGTCTGCAGGGCGGTCATGCGGCGGCTCCTTCCAGTGCCTCCGGCCGCCCGGTGGCGGGCGGGGCGGTGCGGCGGCTCGCGGTCCACCAGGCGCGCAGGCCGAGGAGGACGACGACGCCGTAGACGACGTACACGAGGGCGGAGAACTTCAGGTCGCTGGAGTACGCGAGCGGGACGCCGACGGCGTCGACGGCGAGCCAGGCGAACCAGAACTCGACCCAGCCGCGGGCCATGGCGACCATGGCGGCGACGGAGCCGGTGAACAGGTAGGCGTCCGGCCAGGGGTTCCAGGACAGGGACGGGACGGCGAGGAAGAGCAGCGCGACGGCGGTGGTGCCGACCGCGGTGGCGCCGACGAGCCAGGCGCGCTCGGTCCAGGTGGCGAAGCGCACCCGTATCGCACCGCTCTCGCGCCGGCCGCGCGCCCACTGCGCCCAGCCCCACACCGAGACGCCGACGACCAGCAGTTGCTTGCCGACGCCGCCGGTGAGGCCGGCGGAGGCGTACGCGACGACGAGCACCGCGCCGGAGAGCAACTGGGCCGGCCAGACGGCCACGGAGCGGCGCCAGCCGAGGGCGAGCGCGCCGAGGCCCAGCACGTTGCCGGTCATGTCGGCCCACTTGATGTCCTCGCCGAACACCGAGAAGGCCACGCCGTTGAGGGAGTCCAGTGCGCTCACTCCCGTGCTCCGCCCGCGCGGGCGGCGTGCGGGGCGAGCAGCCGCTCGACGTACTTGGCGACGACGTCGACCTCCAGGTTGACCTTGTCTCCGGGCTGCTTGACGCCGAGCGTGGTCAGCGCGAGCGTCGTGGGGATGAGGCTGATCGTGAAGAAGTCGGGCCCGGCGTCCACGACGGTGAGGCTGACGCCGTCGACGGTGATGGAGCCCTTCTCCACGACGTAACGGGTGAGGCCCCCCGGCAGCGAGACGGTGACGACCTCCCAGTTGTCCGAGGTCTTGCGCTTCATGATCTCGCCGGTGCCGTCGACGTGACCCTGCACCAGATGCCCGCCCAGGCGCCCGCCGACGGCGGTCGGGCGCTCCAGGTTGACCCGGTCCCCGGGGCCGAGACCGCCGAGGCTGGAGCGGTTCAGGGTCTCGGCCATCACGTCGGCGGTGAACTCCGGTCCCTCCAGGTCGACGACGGTCAGGCAGACGCCGTTGACGGCGATGGAGTCACCGTGCCGGGCGCCCTCGGTGACGACGGGGCCGCGCATCCGGTAGCGGGCGGCGTCGGGCAGCTCTTCGACGGCGACGACCTCGCCGAGCTCTTCAACGATTCCGGTGAACAACGTCAGCTCTCCTTGGTGGCGGGCGGCTCGGGCGCGGGCCCTGGCACGGCGGTCAGCCGCAGGTCGGGGCCGAGGTGGTCGACGGCTGTCACATCGAGGCGCAACGCCTCGCCGATCGTGCCGATTCCGGCGTCGGCGAGCGCGGCGGGCCCGGCGCCCAGCAGGACGGGGGCGAGGTAGCAGACGACCCGGTCGACGACGCCGGCGGCGAGGAACGCCCCGGCCAGGGTCGGGCCGCCCTCCAGCAGGACGGAGCGCACGTCCCGCCCGTACAGCGTGGCGAGCAGCGCGTCGACGTCGAGGCCCCGGCCGCCGGCGGCGCGCGGCAGGCGCACCGCCTCGGCGCGGTGGCCGCCGCGGGCCGCGGCGGCGTCGAGGGCGGCGCCGAGGCGGCCGACGGCGGCGGCCGGGGCGTCGTCGGCCACGGCGACGAGGGTGGGGGCGGCACCGTCGAGTATCCGGGCGCCAGGGGTGAGGGCGGTCGCGCCGGTGTCGGCGACGACACGCAGCGGCTGGGTGACGCCGGCCTCGGCGCGGGGTCCGCGGACGGCGAGCTGGGGGTCGTCGGCGCGCAGGGTGCCGGAGCCGACGACGACGGCGTCGGCCTCGGCCCGCAGCCGGTGGACGTCGGCGCGGGCGGCCGGTGAGGTGATCCAGCGGCTGGTGCCGTCGGCGGCGGCGCTGCGGCCGTCGAGCGTGGCGGCGTACTTCCACAGGACATAGGGCCGGCCGCGGAGCACGGAGGTCAGCCACGGCTCGTTCCCGGCGGCGGCCTCGTCGGCGAGCAGGCCGCCC
Source organism: Streptomyces sp. CNQ329 (assembly GCF_000482585.1). Taxonomy (NCBI): domain Bacteria; kingdom Bacillati; phylum Actinomycetota; class Actinomycetes; order Kitasatosporales; family Streptomycetaceae; genus Streptomyces; species Streptomyces sp. CNQ329. Next base: position 57,236 of record NZ_AXVU01000007.1, read on the forward strand.
TCGGCCTCGATCCCGGCCGCGGCGAGCGCCGCGGCGCCGCCGCCGGCCGCGGGGGTGGGGTCGGCGACGGCGTAGACGACGCGGGCGACCCCGGCGGCGGCCAGGGCGCGGACGCAGGGACCGGTGCGGCCGGTGTGGCTGCAGGGTTCGAGGGTGACGACGGCGGTGCCGCCGCGGGCCCGCTCCCCCGCGTCCGCCAGCGCGGCGATCTCGGCGTGCGGGCCGCCGGCGCGGGCGTGATGGCCCTCGCCGACCGGGTGCCCGGCCGCGTCGAGGATCACGCAGCCGACCACGGGGTTGGGGCTGGTGTCGCCGAGCGCCCGGGAGGCGAGCGCGATGGCGCGGCGCATGGCCTGCGCTTCGGCTGGGGTGGCCACCCGGGTCCTCCTGCCTCGTCGGGCACGGACTCCGGGGCCTGTCTTTCACGACAGTCACGGAACGCGATCACCGGGGCGCCGGCCGGGATCCGGCTGGACCGCCCGCGAGGGGCGGGCCGCCGGGGGCGGCGCACCTGTGGCATCCCGCCGCGCACTGCCTCCCATCCGGACTTTCACCGTCGGTCCAGGAATTTCACCTGGTCAACCGGCCGCTGGCAGCGGCCGGGTCGCGGACTGTAACCGCCGGTTCGGATTTTCACCGACCCCGGAGTGCGCGTACGTCACTGGTACGACTCCAGTCTGCCACGCTCCGGCACGGGTCAATCCCGCCGTTCCTGTGGGCTGGATCACCCCGCGAGGCCCCCGGCGGTACCGGCCGGGCGGCGGACACCACCCGTACGAGGGGTGCTCGGGGCCTCGCCCGGGCGGGTGAGGGCCGCGCGGTCTCCCGGCTGTCAGGGTGACGGCCATGACGTCTGTGCAGGACACCGTGGCCTGAGGGGACCTCGGCGGCGCCGCGGAACGGATGCGCGCGCTGACGTGCGGGCTGCCCCGGCGCGACGGGGTGGCGGTCTTCGCCTCGGTGTATCCGGCGGTGACCGAGGAGGAGCGGCTGCATCCGGCGGGCGGCCGTTTCGCGGACCGGACCGTGGCCGCCGGGCTCGCCGCGGACCTCGCGGGGGCGTGGAGCCTGGAGCGGGCCCGGGACGCGGCGTGGGCGGCGGCGCGGGTGCTGTGGCGGCTGCGCGGACTGCCCGAGGTGGGCGAGGAGTTCGCCGAACGGCTGGATCAGTCGGTGGGGCTGGTCTCGCGCTGCCTGCTGGCCCCGCTGCGCGCCCGGTCCCGCGACTGAGCCGGACGCCTCAGTCCTCCGGCAGCTCCACCGGGGCGATGGCGTCGAAGACGTCTCCGGGCCCGGGGTTGGCCGGGTCGGTGGCGCCGCCGAAGTGCCGCATCACGCCCCACACCGCGTTCAGCGCCGTCTGCACCGCGCCCTCGGCCCAGCCCGCGGTCCACGAGATGTCGTCGCCGGCCAGGAACAGCCCGCGCTTGTCCGCCGGCAGCGACTCCTGCATGAAGTGGGTGAACAGCCGCCGCTGGTAGCGGTAGTGGCCCGGCAGGTTGGCCTTGAACGCACCCATGAAGTACGGCTCGTCCTCCCAGGAGACCGTCACCGGCGGGCCGATGACGTGCTTTTTGATGTCGACCTCCGGGTAGATCTCGCCGAGCGACTTGAGCATGACCTCCATCCGCTCCCCGGGCGGCAGCGGCAGCCACTTCAGGCTGTCGTCGCACCAGGTGTACGACAGGCAGATCGCCGCCGGCCGGTCCGGGCCGTCGTCGAGGAGGTAGGTGCCGCGGGTCATGCGGTCGGTGAGCGTCATGGACATCACGTCACGCCCGGTCCGCTCGTCCCGGTCCAGCCAGAACGGCCGGTCCACGGGGACGAACAGCTTGGAGGACGCCATGTAGTGGGTGCGTTCGACGGCGGTCCAGTGGTCGATGGGCAGCAGCTCGTCGGCACAGTCGATCTTCGACAGCAGCATCCACGACTGGGCGGTGAAGACCGCGGCCGGGTAGGTGCGCACCTCGCCGGCGGCGTCGGTGACCGTGATCCCCCCGCCGGCGGTGCGGGCGAGGCGGGTGACGGCCGGGCGGGGAGCGCCGCCGTCGTGCAGGGCGGCCAGCGACGTCCCCTGCGCCCAGTGCACGATCTTGCCGGGGGCGCGGTCCCAGAGCCGCAGCGGAAGCTGCCGGCTGCCGCCGACGATGCCGTGGTGGTCGTCGTCGGCCTCGGTGTAGACGACGCGCAGGATCTCCAGGATGGAGTTGGGGAAGTCGGTGTCCCAGCCGCCGGTGCCGAAGCCGACCTGGCCGAAGATCTCCCGGTGCCGGAAGGAGCGGAAGGCCGTCGAGTCGCAGAGGAAGCCGTAGAAGGTCTGGTTGTCGAGCCGCTCGACCAGGGCCGCCCACAGCTCGCGGATCCGCGGCACGTCGCGCTCGCGGATGGCGCGGTTCATGGCGGTGAAGTCGGCGCCCTCCTCCAGGCAGTCGGCCCAGGCGGCGGCGACATCGCGGTAGACCTGCGGCAGGTCGTCGAGGGTGCGGGCGTAGTGCGACTCGCCCTTGAGGTCGACGACGGTGGACGGGGTGCCGGGCGCCAGCGGGTTGGGGAACGGGCGGGTCCGAAGGCCGGTGAGGCCGATGTAGTGCCGCAGCGCCGTGGACGACGGCGGGAAGCGCATCGCGCCCATCTCGGCGGTGAGCGCGGGGTCGCAGCCGGGGAACGTCTCGGTGCGCAGCCGGCCGCCGATCCGGTCCGCCTCGTAGACCACCGGCTTCAGCCCCATCTTCATCAGCTCGTACGCGGTGACGAGGCCGGAGAGCCCGCCGCCGACGACGGCGACCTCGGTGCCGTGCCTGGTCGCCGGTACCTGGCCGAGACCTGCCGGGTGGCCGAGGTAGTCGTCGTACGCGAAGGGGAAGTCGGGGCCGAACATCGTGATCGGCCGCCGGGCGGGCTCCTCCGCCACGGGGTGGACGGCGGTGGGCATGGTGGACGTCATCGGGCGGGGCTCCTCGGGCGTGCGTGCGGGCGGCGCGGAGCCGCCGCCGGGTCGTGCGGGGGTACGGGCGGGGGTGCCAGGGGGTTTCCGGGGATCGCGGGGGCCCGGGCGTCAGGCGTACAGCTCGGGCCTCAGGTCCGCGAGATAGGTGTTGTCGCGGCGGGCTCCGGCGATGCGGGCCGGGTCGACCTCGGCGAGCAGGAGGTCCTCGCCGCCGTCACCGGCGCGGGCGCGCACCGTGCCGTCGGGCGCGGCCAGGCAGCTCAGCCCGGCGAAGTGGTGCTCGCCCTCGGCCCCGACGCGGTTGGCGTACGCGATGTAGAGCTGGCTTTCGTAGGCGCGCGCGGGGACGAGCGTGCGGGCCACGAACTCGTACGGACGCATCAGCGCGGTGGGTACGAGCAGCAGCTCCGTGCCGGCCAGGGCGTGCGCCCGCACCAGCTCGGGGAACTCCACGTCGTAGCAGATCAGCATGCCGACGCGGAGGCCGTCGACGTCGGCCTGCACCACGGTGGTGTCGCCCGGGGTGAAGGACCTGCGCTCGAAGTCGCCGAAGAGGTGCGTCTTGCGGTAGTTGGCCAGCGGATGGCCGTACGGGGTGATGAGCCGGACGGCGTTGTACACCTCGGTGCCGTCCCGCTCCGGATAGCCGTAGGCGAGGAACAGCCCGTGGTCGGCGGCGATGGCGGCGACGGCGCGGGCGCCGGGGCCGTCGGCGGGCTCGGCGTGGACCGCGGGGTCGGTGGCGTACCCGCTGAGGAACAGCTCGGAGGCGACCAGTAGCCGCGCGCCCCCGGCGGCGGCGGTCCGGGCGGCGGCCTCCAGGGCGGCGAGGCCCTCCCGCCTGCCCGGGAGCGCCCCGGCCGGCCCCTGGAGCAGGGCGATGCGCAGCGGCGCCATGTGCAACCTCGCAGGCGGGTGGTGGGGTGGGGCTCCCCTCGACGGTACGGCCCGGCCGCGGGCCGGAACAAGGCCCGTCGATTGCGTCCGGTCAGGCGATTCGTTGCGTGATGCGCCGCTCGGGCGGCGATCCGTTGCGTGGCCCGCCGGGGCGCGGCTCACCGGGGTGGGTCAGGGGCGTAGCGGCGCACGAGCGGGGAGAGGACGAGGACCGATCTCGTGCGCTCGACGAAGGGCTCGCCGGCGATCCGTTCCAGCACGTCTTCGAAGTGCCGCATGTCGGTGGCGAAGATCTGCACGATGGCGTCGGCGTCACCGGTGACCGTCGAGGCGGCGGCCACCTCCGCGTAGCGCGAGAGGGCGCGGCGGAGGTCGGCGGGGCCGGTGTTGGAGCGGCAGTACACCTCGACGTAGCCCTCGGTGGCCCAGCCGAGGGCCGCCGGGTCGACCCGCACGGTGAAGCCGGTGATGGCGCCCGCGGCGCGCAGCCTGTCCACGCGCCGCTTGACCGCGGGCGCGGACAGCCCGACCTCGGCGCCGATGTCGGCGTAGGTGCGGCGGGCGTCCTCGGCGAGGGCGCGCACGATCCGCTCGTCCAGCTCGTCGAGTCGCATCTTCGCAGTACACCACGGCCGGCGGCGCCGCTCCCGACGCGGCCGGCCCCGCTGCTCCGACTACTGCCAGCTTGCGTGCAGCGGCTTGCCCTCGGCGTAGCCGGCGGCGCTCTGCACGCCGACCACCGCCCGCTCGTGGAACTCCTCCAGCGTGGCCGCCCCGGCGTAGGTGCACGCGCTGCGCACGCCCGCGACGACGGCGTCGATGACGTCCTCCACGCCCGGCCGCGCGGGATCCAGGAACATCCGCGAGGTGGAGATGCCCTCCTCGAAGAGCCCCTTGCGCGCGCGGTCGTACGCGGACTCCTCCGCGGTACGGCCGCGCACGGCACGCGCCGAGGCCATGCCGAAGCTCTCCTTGTACAGCCGCCCGTCCGCGCTCTGCTGCAGGTCGCCCGGCGACTCGTAGGTGCCGGCGAACCAGGAGCCGATCATGACGTTGGAGGCTCCGGCGGCCAGCGCCATGGCGACGTCGCGGGGGTGGCGCACGCCGCCGTCGGCCCACACGTGCCTGCCGAGCCGGCGGGCCTCGGCGGCGCACTCCAGCACGGCGGAGAACTGCGGGCGGCCGACACCGGTCATCATCCGGGTGGTGCACATCGCACCGGGCCCGACGCCGACCTTGACGATGTCGGCGCCCGCCTCGACGAGGTCCCGTACGCCCTCGGCGGCGACGACGTTGCCCGCCGCCACGGGCACCCCGGGATCGAGGGCGCGGACGGCGCGCAGCGCGTGGATCATCTGCTCCTGGTGGCCGTGCGCGGTGTCCACCACGAGGGTGTCGATGCCGGCGTCGACGAGCTGCTTGGCGCGGCCGGCGACGTCGCCGTTGATGCCCACCGCGGCGGCGATACGCAGCCGGCCGCGGGCGTCGGTGGCGGGGGTGTAGAGCGTGGCCCGCAGGGCGCCCTTGCGGGTGAGCAGGCCGACGAGGCGTCCGTCGGGTCCGACGGCGGGGGCGAGCCTGCGGTGGGCGGCGTCCAGCCGGTTGAACGCCTCGCGCGGGTCGATCTGCGCGTCGAGGGTCAGCAGGTCGCGGGACATGACCTCGGAGAGCTGGGTGAAGCGGTCCACGCCGGTCAGGTCGGCCTCGGTGACGATGCCCACGGGACGGCCGTCCTCGACGACCACGGCGGCCCCGTGCGCCCGCTTGGGCAGCAGCGCCAGCGCGTCGGCGACGGTGGAGTGCGGGCCGAGCACGATGGGGGTGTCCAGCACCAGGTCGCGCCCCTTGACCCAGGAGACGACCTCGGCCACGACGTCGATGGGGATGTCCTGCGGGATCACGACGAGCCCGCCGCGGCGGGCCACGGTCTCCGCCATCCGGCGGCCGGCGATCGCCGTCATGTTTGCGACGACGAGCGGGATGGTGGTGCCGGTTCCGTCGGAGGACGACAGGTCCACGGCCTGGCGGGAGCCCACGCCGGAACGGCGGGGGACCATGAACACGTCGTCGTACGTGAGGTCGTACGGGGCGGGAGTGTCATTCAGGAAACGCACGTGCTTCAGTGTCCCACGCGGCAGCGGTATCGCCCCCGGACAAATCCGCCGGCCGGTGCGGCCGGGGCGGGGCGACGGGGCACAGGTGCGGCGGCGGATGTGCAGGCGGGCGATCCGGGGGTACCCGGGCGCCATGCCTACCGACGCGCACCTACGTGCTTCCGGCAGTGCCGCCGACGCCGCCGTCACCGCCGGCCTGCTCCCCTTCCTCCTCGGCCTCGTCGTGGTCGCCGTGCTGGTCGGCGCGGTGTGGCTCGGCATCCGGATACGTTCCCGTGAGCCCGCCCCGCCGCGGCCGGAGGACCAGCCGCGGCCCCCGGAGTCCGGCCCGGTCCGGCGGGTGACGGAGGAGCGCGAGCCCGCGGAGGTGCCCCGGGACGAAGGCCGGCTGACCCCGCACCGGATGCGGGGGCACGGCAACTCCGGCACCCGGCCCGCCGGCCCCCGGCACCGCCGCGACTGAGCCGCCGGGCACGCTGCCCGCCCCCGGCACCGCACCGCCCTCCGGGCGGGCGTGCAATCGGGCGGAACTTCCGGCCCGGGGGCGTGAAGCGGGCCGCGGCCGGGCAGCCGCCCCCTTGACCGCAAAGGAAACACGCGCACGACCCGTCACGGGAGGACGACATGTCGACGCAGCCGACCCGGGTGCCGGCAGCGGACGCCGGGACCCGCCCGTTCCCGTCGGCGGACCGGGAGCCCGATCCCGTTCCGCCGATGCCGCCACCGCCGGTGCCCCCCGCACCTCCCGGCCCCGACCCGCGCCCCGGGCCGGGTCCCGCACCCGTACCGGAGCCGACGCCGCCCACGCCTGATCCGATCCCCCGGCCGCCCGGCCCCGACCCGGTGCCGGAGCCCAACCCGCAGCCGGGTCCCGTGGGCTGACGCCGGAGGGGAGCGGTTGACGGTGAAAGAGGCGATCCAGGTGGCCGTTTCGGCCGACGAGCTCGATCGTGAGGCACTCGTCCGCTATATCGAGGACGGCTTCGTGTGCGCGCAGGCGTGCGCGGAGTGCGCGACCGCGTGCCTGCAGCCCGCCGGGGCGGCGGAACCCGGCGCCGTGCAGCGGCTGGACCTGCAGTGCGCGGACGTGTGCGAGCACACCTCCCGGATGCTCTCGCAGCACGGCCGGTACGACGCGACGGTGCTCCGGGCGCAGGTCGAGTTGTGCGCCGCGACGTGCGCTGCGTGTGCCGAGGACTACGAGCGGCTGGCCGACGAGGCGCCCGGGGCGGCGGAGCGGGCGGAGGCGTGCCGCCGCTGCGAGCAGGCGTGCCACGCCTTCCTGGTGAACCTCGTCTGATCGCGCGGGCGCTCCCCGCGCGGTCAGCCCGCGACCCGGATCCCCTGGCCCGTCACGTCGACCACGATGCCGTCGGCGGTCGCCGTGACCAGGCCGAGGCGTACGCCGTCGGGCAGCCCGCCCACCCGGCGCTCGACGTCGACGGCCCCGCGCACCGCCTCTTCGGTCCCGGGCACGCCGTCCGGGACCTCCTCCGCCCGCAGCCGGATGGTGTCGCCGCCCTCGACGGCGACGGCGGAGAGCACCTCGGCCGGCTCCGGTGCGTTCAGCGTCCCGGCGCTCGCGGTGACCTTCACCTTGCCGTCGCCGCCGTAGGCGAAGGTGACGCCCTGATGCCCGGCCACGGCCGTCAGCGCCTCGTACGCGATGAGGGCGGAGCCCTCGGCGCTCTCCGCGGTCGCGCCGCCGTAGTCGCCGTCCAGCTCGACGCCGCTCAGTTCCACGCTGAACTCGGAGATCATCAGCCGCTCCCCGGTGCCCGCGGCGGCCGGGTCGGCGCGGATGCCGGTCATCGTGACGTCGACGTCGTCGAGGTGCTTGCCGTAGATCTGGGTGAGGAACGGGAAGCCGTTGACGGACACGTCCGTGCTGCCCTCCAGGCCCTGCCGGGCCTGGATCTTCTCCGCGACCTTCCCCTCCGTGATGTGGACGGCGAGCCGGTCGGCGGCGACGAAGAGCACGCCGAGCACGAGGCACAGCACGAGCACGATTTTCAGTCCGCGCATGAAACAGGTCCCCCCCGGGTGCGTAGATTCCGGAGCCTATCCGGTCCCCCGCGCGTCTCCCGCGCCCCCGGCCAGGTGTGACACATCTCTACCGGCGCAGCGGGCCAGGGTCTTGTCCGGCGCGCGGACGGCACGGGATATCTTGATATCAAGCAATCCGGCAGAGCAGCGACGCGGACTGGAGCACCCGGTGACTGAATCAGCATCGACGATCATCTACACCCACACCGACGAGGCCCCGGCCCTGGCCACGTATTCGTTCCTGCCGGTGGTCCAGGCGTACGCCGCGACCGCCGGGGTCGAGGTGGAGACCCGCGACATCTCCCTGTCCGGGCGGATCCTCGCCCAGTTCCCCGAGCGGCTGCCGGCCGACAGGCAGGTGGCCGACGCGCTCGCCGAGCTGGGGGCGCTGGCGCAGACCCCGCGGGCGAACATCATCAAGCTGCCGAACATCTCGGCGTCCATTCCGCAGCTCAAGGCCGCCATCGCCGAGCTGCGCGCGCACGGCTACGACCTGCCGGACTACCCGGACGAGCCCAAGACCGACGAGGAGCGCGACGTCCGCGCCCGCTACGACAAGGTCAAGGGCAGCGCCGTCAACCCCGTGCTGCGCGAGGGCAACTCCGACCGCCGCGCCCCCGCCTCGGTGAAGAACTACGCCCGCAACCACCCGCACCGCATGGGTGCCTGGTCTCCGGAGTCGAAGACCAACGTCGCGCACATGATCGCCGATGACTTCCGCTCCACCGAGAAGTCCGCGGTCGTCGGCCACGACGGCAGCCTGCGTATCGAGCTGGCCGGCGCGGACGGCGCGACCGAGGTGCTGCGGGAGTCGGTGCCGGTGCTCGCCGGCGAGGTGGTCGACGCCTCCGTGATGCACGTCGAGGCCCTGCGTGCGTTCCTCGGCGAGCAGGTCGCCCGGGCGAAGTCCGAAAGCGTGCTGTTCTCGCTGCACCTGAAGGCCACGATGATGAAGGTCTCGGACCCGATCGTCTTCGGGCACGCGGTACGGGCCTTCTTCCCCCGGACGTTCGCGCACCACGGCGCGACGCTGGCCGCGGCGGGCCTGACCCCGAACGACGGGCTCGGCGGCATCCTCGCCGGCCTCGACGCGCTGCCCGAGGGAGCCGAGATCAAGGCGTCGTTCGACGCCGAGCTGGCCGAGGGCCCGGAGCTGGCCATGGTCGACTCCGACCGCGGCATCACCAACCTGCACGTCCCCAGCGACGTCATCGTGGACGCCTCGATGCCCGCGATGATCCGTACCTCGGGTCACATGTGGGGCCCGGACGGCAACGAGGCCGACACCCTCGCCGTCATCCCGGACAGCAGCTACGCGGGCATCTACCAGGTCGTCATCGACGACTGCCGCGCCCACGGCGCCTTCGACCCGGCGACGATGGGCTCGGTGCCCAACGTCGGCCTGATGGCGCAGAAGGCGGAGGAGTACGGCAGCCACGACAAGACCTTCGAGGTCTCCGCGGCCGGGACCGTACGCGTCGTCGACGAGGCCGGCACCGTCCTGCTGGAACAGCCGGTCGCCGAGGGCGACATCTTCCGGATGTGCCAGACCAAGGACGCGCCGATCCGGGACTGGGTGAAGCTCGCCGTCACCCGCGCCCGCGCGACCGGCGACCCGGCGGTCTTCTGGCTGGACGAGGACCGGGCGCACGACGCACGTCTGATCGCCAAGGTGCGGGAGTACCTGCCGGAGCACGACACCGAGGGCCTGGACATCCGGATCCTCGCCCCGGCCGACGCGATGGCGCTGTCGCTGGAGCGGATCCGCCGCGGTGAGAACACCATCTCGGTCACCGGCAACGTGCTGCGCGACTACCTCACCGACCTCTTCCCCATCCTGGAGCTGGGCACCAGTGCCAAGATGCTCTCCGTCGTCCCGCTGATGAACGGCGGCGGCCTGTTCGAGACGGGCGCGGGCGGCTCCGCGCCCAAGCACGTGCAGCAGCTCGTCAAGGAGAACTACCTGCGCTGGGACAGCCTCGGCGAGTTCCTGGCGCTGGCCGTCTCCTTCGAGCACCTGGCCCAGTCGACCGACAACGCCCGCGCCCAGGTCCTCGCCGACACCCTCGACCGGGCGACGGCGACGTTCCTCAACGAGAACAAGTCGCCCACCCGCCGCGTCGGCGGCATCGACAACCGCGGCAGCCACTTCTACCTGGCGCTGTACTGGGCCCGGGAGCTGGCGGACCAGACGGCCGACGCCAAGCTCGCGGAGTCGTTCGCGCCGCTGGCGGCGACGCTCGCCGAGCGGGAGGGGCAGATCGTCGAGGAGCTGCTGGCCGTGCAGGGCAAGCCCGCCGACATCGGCGGCTACTACCAGCCGGACCCCGAGAGGGCCGCCGCGGTCATGCGGCCGTCGCACACGTTCAACGAGGCGCTGTCGACGCTGGGCTGAGTACGGCGGGGGCCCGTACCGGGCGCGCCCGCACCCGTACCGCCGTCACCGCCCCGGCCGGGCCCTCCGGCCGGGGCGGTGACGTGTCAGACGGTGCGGCGGCGGGCCAGGAGCAGGGTGCGGTGGGCTTCTGCCACCACGGCGGCGTCGACGAAGCGGCCGTCGGGAAGCGCGAGCGCGCCCGGGTCCGCCGCCGCGGCGGCGGCGATCTCCTCGGCCCGTTCGACCTCCTGCCGGGAGGGCAGGAACGCGCGCTCGATCACGGGCAGTTGCCGGGGGTGGATGGCCGTACGGCCCAGGAAGCCCAGCGCCCGGCCGGCGGCGCAGGAGCGGGCGAGTCCGTCGAGGTCGGCGACGTCCGGATACACCGACTGCGCGGGCGGGGAGAGTCCCGCGGCGCGGGCCGCGACGACGGCGCGACTGCGCGGCCAGGCCAGCCCCGCGTCGTCGGCGACGCCCAGCTCCGCCCGCAGGTCGGCCTCGCCGAGTGCGAGGCCGCGGACGGCGGGGTGCGCGGCGGCGATCTCGTAGGCGCGCTCGATGCCGAGAGCGGATTCGAGGAGCGGGTAGAGCGGCGGGACACCGCCGGTGGCGGCGTGGCCGAGGGGTGCGGCGGGTGCGCCGTCCGCGCCGGCGGATCCACCGGGCGCGAGGGCCGCGGCGCGGGCTTCGCGGGCGGCCGTCGCCACCCGCAGCACCTCCTCCCGGCCGCCGGTCTTCGGCAGCCGGAGTCCGGCCAGGCCCGGCAGCGGGGCCAGCGTGCGCAGTTCGCCGTCCGCCAGGGGCCCCGCGAGCGCGTTGATCCGCACGTGCACCGGCACCGGGCCGGGACGCGGGTCGCTCAGCAGCTCCGCGGTGGCGGCCAGCGCGTACGCCTTGCGCTGTGGCGCCACCGCGTCCTCCAGGTCGACCAGTACCACGTCCGCGCCGCTGTGCAGCGCCTTGGCCACCACCGCGGGACGGTCCCCGGGCGCGTACAGCCAGGTCAGATACGTCTCCGGCCCGGCACCGGAGGCCGGGCCGGCCGCGACCGCGGAGGCGCGCGGGGAGTTCACACCGCCCCCTCGTCCCGCAACCCGGCTATCTCCGCCCCGGTCAGCCCCAGCCGGGTCAGCACCTCGTCGGTGTCCGCGCCGTGCGGCCGGCCCGCCCAGCGGATCGCACCCGGGGTCTCGGAGAGCCGGAAGAGCACGTTCTGCATCTTCAGCGTGCCCAGCTCCTCGTCCTCGACCTCGGTGACCGAGCCCAGCGCCCGGTACTGCTCGTCGGCCATCACGTCCCGCACGTCGTACACCGGCGCCACCGCCGCCTGGGCCTTGTCGAACGCGGCCACGACCGTCGCCGCGTCATGCCGCGCTATCCATCCGCCGACCGCCTCGTCCAGTTCGGCGGCGTGCCGCGCCCGGCCCGCGCCGGTGCCGAACCAGGGCTCGTCGATCAGCTCCGGCCGCCCCACGAGCCGCATCACCCGCTCGGCGACGGACTGCGCGGAGGTGGAGACGGCGAGCCAGCGGCCGTCGGCGGTGCGGTAGGTGTTGCGCGGCGCGTTGTTGGTGGAGCGGTTGCCGGTACGGGGCTGAACGTAGCCGAGCTGGTCGTACCAGAGGGGCTGCGGGCCGAGCACGGTCAGCATCGGTTCGATGATCGCCATGTCGACGACCTGCCCGCGCCCGGTGCGCTCCCGGCCGGCGAGCGCGGTCATCACGGCGTACGCGGTGGTCAGGGCGGCGACGGAGTCCGCGAGGCCGAAAGGCGGCAGCGTCGGCGGCCCGTCCGGCTCGCCCGTGACCGCGGCGAAGCCGCTCATCGCCTCGGCGAGGGTGCCGAACCCGGGACGGCGGGCATAGGGGCCGAACTGGCCGAAGCCGGTGACCCGGGCGAGTACGAGCCGGGGGTTGGCGGCGGACAGCTCCGCCCAGCCCAGGCCCCACTTCTCCAGCGTGCCGGGGCGGAAGTTCTCGACCATCACGTCGGATCCGGCGGCCAGCCGCAGCAGCACGTCGCGCCCGCCGGGGGTCGACAGGTCGAGGGTGAGGTTCTTCTTGTTGCGGCCGAGCAGCTTCCACCACAGGCCCACGCCGTCCTTCGCGGGACCGTGGCCGCGCGAGGGGTCGGGCTTGGCGGGGTGCTCGACCTTGATGACCTCGGCGCCGAAGTCGCCGAGCATGGTCGCGGCCAGCGGGCCGGCGAAGAGCGTGGCGAGGTCCAGGACGCGCAGCCCGGCGAGCGGGGCCTGCGGCGGTGGGGAGGCGGAAGCGTCAGGAGCGGCGGAGGCGGGGGTGTCGGTCATGGTGTCGCGCCTTCCTCGGTGGTGCGTTGCGGTGCCGTGCGCGGGCCGTACGCCCGGGGCCTCGCGGGGTCTTGCGGCGGTATGCGGGTCACGGGCCCTCGGCCGCCAGCCGGTCGATCTCCGCGCGCGCCGGCATGGAGGACGACGCACCCGGGCGCTGGACGGCGAGTGCGGCGGCGGCTGCCGCCCACGCCATCGCCGCGGGCATCGGCCGGCCCTCGGCGTACGCCACGCAGAGCGCGCCGACGTAGGTGTCGCCCGCGGCGGTGGTGTCGACGGCCCGGACCGGCCGCGCCGGCACGGTGACCGGGTCCCCGTCGCGCGCGGCGTACAGGCTGCCCGCCCCGCCGAGGGTGATCACGACCTCCGGTACGCGCTCGAGCAGAGCCGCCGCGGCCTCGTGCGGGTCGGACTTGCCGGTGAGGGCGGCGGCCTCGTGCTCGTTGGGGACCAGCAGGTCGGTGGCGGCGAGCAGCCGGTCGGGCAGCGGGCGTGCCGGGGCGGGGGTGAGCACGGTGCGGCCGCCGCTCGTGCGGGCCGACTCGGCGGCGGCCACCACACCGTCCATCGGCAGCTCCAGTTGCAGCAGGAGCGTGCCGGCCGCGGCGATGCGCTCCTCGTCGCCGTCGGCCAGGGCGGTGACGGTGCCGTTGGCGCCGGGGACCACGACGATGGAGTTACCGCCGTCGTCGTCGACGACGATGTGCGCGGTGCCGCTGGCGCCCGCGGCGGTGCGCAGCCCCGCGGTGTCCACGCCGGCGTCGTCGAGGGCGGCGCGCAGCTCGCGGCCGAAGGCGTCGGCGCCGACCGCGCCGATCATCGACACCGCCCCGCCGGCGCGGGCGGCGGCGACGGCCTGGTTGGCGCCCTTTCCGCCGGGCACGGTGCGGAACTCGCGGCCGGAGACGGTCTCGCCGCGGCGCGGCGCGGTGGCGGCGTACGCCACGAGGTCCATGTTGACGCTGCCGAACACGGCGATCGTCGCCTGGGGGGTGGTCGTCATGCGGAGGGCCTCCTGGGGTCGTGCGGTGGTACGGCACCGGCGTGGGCGGCGGTGCGGGCGCGGTCTCCGCGGTCCGGGGCGGGCAGCGCGTGGGCGGCGGTGCGGGCGGCGAGTTCGTCGAAGCCGATGCCGTCCATGCCGCCCACGGTGGTCGCCAGCCGGTTGCGCAGCGGCGCCGTCCACCGCTCCGGCAGCGCCTCCGGTGCCCCGGCGAGCAGCCCGGTGACGGACCCGGCGGTGGCGCCGTTGGAGTCGGTGTCCCAGCCGCCGGAGACGACGCGGCAGACGGCACCGGTGAAGTCGCCTGCGGCGTGGGTCAGCGCGGCGGCGAGCAGCGCGGCGTTGGGGACGGCGTGCACCCAGTGCCGCCCCTCGTGCGCGGCGTGCAGGTCGTCGACGACGGTCGCGAAGCCCTCCGCGGTTCCGGTGGCTTCGGTCCGGGCCAGCTCGATGCCGTGCCGCACGGCGCGGGCCAGCCGCGAGCGGGGCGGCACGACGGCCAGTCCCGCGCGCAGCGCCTCGTTCACGTCCGCGCGGCCGCCGGCCGCCGCGGCGATGACGGCGGCGGCGAACATGGCGCCGTAGACGCCGTTGGCCGTGTGGGTGAGCACCGCGTCGCGGTGCGCGGCTTCGGCGGCGCCGGCCGGGTCGCCGGGGTGTGTCCAGCCGTGGACGTCGGCGCGGATCTGGGCGCCGATCCACTCGCGGAACGGGTTGCGGTACGCCCCGGTGTGCGGGGGCTCCACGCCGTCGAGCAGGTTGCGGTACGCGACCCGCTCGGCGGTGAACGTACGGCCCGCGGGCAGTTCGTCGAGCCAGAGGCGGCCGACGTCGGCGGTGGTGAAGGCGTGGCCGTGGCGGTCGAGGAGGAGCAGGCCGAGGAGCGGGTAGTTGAGGTCGTCGTCCTCGGGTGCGCCGTCGATGGTCTCGGCCAGGGAGGTGGCGGCACTGCGGCTGTTCCACGGGTGCGCCGCCGCGACGGCCGGGTCGAGCCCGGCGGCGGTGAACCACGTGTGCACCGGCCAGTTGCCGGTGGAGCGGGCGATGGCCCGGATACCCTCCAGAGTCACCTTCTCGACGGGCTTGCCCAGGACGCAGCCGGCCGCGCGGCCGAGCCACGCGGCGTGCAGCCGGCGGCGCAGCCCGTCGCCGTCCGTGCCCTCCGGGCCGCGCGGGGGCGCGGGCCAGCGGGGGCAGGCCGACCTGATCTCGGCCAGCTCCGTCGGCTCGATCGCCGCCAGCGGGCTCTCCAACGTGGCCAGTTCGTCGAGCAGCTCCAGCGCCAGCGCCCGCAGCCGCGGCTTCGGCGGGCCCGGCGAGGCGCCCGCGCGGTCCGGCGCCATGTGGCCGCCGGCCGCGAGCCAGCGCCGGTGCAGCGGCCCCGCGGCGCGGCCGTCCTCCGCCGCCTGCCGCAGCTCGTGGCCGACGAGGTCCTCGGGCTGCACCCAGGTCAGCCGGAGCGGGCCCCCGTGCGCACCGGCCGGCACCGCGGTCACGACGCCTCCGCCAGCGCGCCGAACACGGCCTCGTGGGCGCGGCGGCGCGCCACGTCCCGTACGAACACCTCGCGCGCGACGTCCGTCAGTGTGGCGGCGGGGGCGAGCAGGTCCAGCCGGCTGGCGCGCGCGACCTCCTCGGCCCACTCCCCCGGCACCGCCGCGGCGCCGCCCAGGGCACCGGCGATGGCGCCGCTCATGGTGGCGATCGAGTCGCAGTCGCGGCCGTAGTTGACGGCGCCGAGGACCGTGTGCCGGTAGTCGCCGCGGCCGACGAGCAGCATGCCCAGCGCCACCGGCAGCTCTTCTATGGCGTGCAGCCGTGAGGGCCGCCGGGCGCCGAGTGAGGGGTTGCGGTAGTCGGGGCCGACGGTGTCGTACGGTTCGACCGCCGCGCGCAGCGGCGCCAGCGCCTCTTCGAAGTCCCGGCAGCCGGCGGCTGCTTCGCAGACGGCCTCGATGGCGGCGCGGGTACCGTCCTTCGCCAGCGCGAGCGCCGCCTCGACCACCGACTCCGGGGTGGCGCCCGGGGAGAAGGCCGCCGCGACGCAGGCGGCGAAGACGCCGGCGGCCTCGCGCCCGTACGACGACTGGTGGGCGCCGGCGACGTCCAGCGCCTCGGCGTAGGCCGCCGCGGGGTTGCCGGCGTTGACGGCGCCGACGGGGGCCATGTACATCGCGGCGCCGCAGTTGACGATGTTGCCGACGCCCGCCTCGCGGGGGTCGACATGGCCGTAGTGCAGCCGCGCGACGATCCACTTCTCGGCGAGGAAGATCCGCTGCAGCGGCAGCGCCTCGGCCTCCAGCTCGGGGATCCAGCGTGGCGTGCCCATCAGGTCGGGCACGAGGTGGGCGGCGACGGCGTAGGAGTCGAGGTGGTCGCGGACCTTGTCGTAGACGCGGATGAGGGCGTGGGTCATGAGGGTGTCGTCGGTGACGTGGCCGTCGCCCTTGTGGTACGGGGCGATGGGCCGTGCGGTGCGCCACGCCTCACGGTGGAACGGCTCGACGATCCCGCTCACCCGGCCGCCGTAACGCTCGGCGATGGCCTCGGGGGTCCAGCCCTCGACGGGCCCGCCGAGGGCGTCGCCGACGGCGGCGCCGACGAGGCATCCGGCCGTGCGGTCGGCGAGGCCGGGACCTGCGGAGGCGGCGGGGTCGCCGGGGCCGGCGGAAGCGGTGGTGGGGGTCATGAGGCGAGGGGTCCTTCCGCGGGAGTGCTGAGCAGCTTGTCGGCCAACTGCCGGGCGAGGTCGACGAGGTCGGCGCCGGCGAAGTGGGGCAGGGCGCAGCCGGAGAGGATCCGGCAGGCGTCCCGCCAGGTGGCGGGGAGTCCGGCGGCGCCGCCGAGCGCCCCGGTGAGGGCGCCGGCCAGGGCCGGCGCGGAGTCGGCCACGCGCGACAGGCACGCGGCGGCGGGTACGGCCTCGGAGATCGCGCCCGCCGCGGCGGTGGCGACGGCGAGAGCGACGGGCACGGTCTCGGCGGCGGCGATGCCGTAGCTGTAGACGTGGTCGACGATCTCGTGCTCCAGCACGGGCACGAGCGCGAAGGCGTTGCCCGGCAGCCCGGGGCGGGTGGCGACGGCGGTGCGGCCGAGCTGCACGGCGCGTTCGGCGTTGCGCAGGATCTCGGTGCCGGCCGGGAGCTGGGCGAGGGCGGCGTCCACGCAGGCGTCGACGGGCCGGCCGCCGAGCGCCGCGGCGATCGCGGCGGCGGTGGCGCGGGCGCCGTGCACGCCGTCGCCGTCCTGGGTGTAGCGGGCGTCGAACTCGGCGAGGTCGGCGGCCCGTTCCGGGTCGCCCGGGTGGACGGCGGCGAGCACGGCGGCCCGCACGCACGCGGCGTCGTCGAAGTAGTGCGGGTTGTCGTGACCGGTGGCGGGCGGGCGCAGGCCGGCGGCGAGGTTGCCGAGCCCGGCCCGTACGGAGATACGGGCGCGCAGCGGGATCTGGGCCGACTCGATCTCGTCCGCGCGCTCGGCGGCGACGGCGACTTCGTCGGCCAGCGCGCTCCAGGCCAGGGTGAGCGCGGAGCGGACGCGCCGGTCGGAGGTGAGGTCGGTGTGCAGGCCGCTGCCGGCGGAGAGCACGGCGTACGCGGTGAACGCGGCCCACTCCGCGTCGTCCGACGGGCCCAGCCGCAGCGGCTCGGGCGGCTGGTTGAGCGCGATGGGCACCGGCAGGGTGGTGGTGGCGTTCTGCTCGGCGAAGGTGTCCAGCTCGCGGGTGAGCCGGCGGGTCCACTCGGGCATCCGCGCGGCGCGGTGCCGGCCGGCGGGCCAGCCGGCGGCGTCGCCGGCGGCGATGCCGAGGAGCAGCCCTTCCACCCGCCGCAGGTCGCCGCCCGCCTCGGTGAAGCCGGCGGCACCGACGGGCCGTCCGCCGGCGGGGGGCGTGTCCGGCGACGCGGGCCGCTCCGTGCGCGGCGCGGCGACGACGGGGCGCCGCGCGCCGTCGTCGGGGCTCGCGGGCGCATCCGCGGGTCCGCTCGTACGGGCCGCGCCCCCGGCGGCGCCGTCGGGCGCGCCCGACGGCGCACGCGCCGCACCCGGCTCCGGGGCGGGGCGGGACCTGGGCAGGGGGGCGCTCATGAGGCGGCCTCCTCGTCTGCGGGGGCGAGCCGGTCGGCGATGTCGAGCACGTGGTGGCCCGCCATCGACGGCAGGCACGTGCCCCGTACGGGCTGGATGGCCGCGGCCCAGGCGGCGGGGACGGCGGACTCGCCGCACAGCGCGCCCGCCAGGGCGCCGGCGACGGCGGCGGTGGTGTCGGCGTCGCGTCCCATGTTGACGGCGGTCAGGACGGAGTCCGCGAAGTCGC
This sequence comes from Streptomyces sp. CNQ329, assembly GCF_000482585.1. Classification (NCBI taxonomy): domain Bacteria; kingdom Bacillati; phylum Actinomycetota; class Actinomycetes; order Kitasatosporales; family Streptomycetaceae; genus Streptomyces; species Streptomyces sp. CNQ329. Next base: position 75,246 of record NZ_AXVU01000007.1, read on the forward strand.
CGCGGGCGGCGGCGAAGGCGCCGAGCGCGAGCCCGACGGCCTCCGGCGCCAGGTCCGACCACGGGTAGCCGCCGATGACGACCGAGGAGCGCACGGCACGCTCGACGCTCAGCGGCGTGGCGCCGGGGGCGCGGCGCGCGCGGCGGCCGGCGGAGACCGCGCGCTGCAGGGACCGCGAGGTCCAGGAGTCCTCGGGGATGACGGACAGGGCGGCCTGCACGACGACGTCCGGGGAGTCGCCGGCCATCGCGGCGGCCACACCGGCGGCGACGGCCTGGCCGCCGTAGATGCCCTCGCCCTCGTGGCTGACGGTGCCGTCGATGGCCACGAGCCGCGCGGCCTCGGCCGGGCGGCCCGCGGCGAAGACGCCGAACGGCGCGGCGCGCATGGCGAGCCCGTCGCTCCAGGCGTGCCGGTGCTGCGCGGTGATCGGTGCGGCCAGGCCGCGGCGCAGGTTCTCCAGGGTCCCGCGTTCGCTGAACCCGGCACCCCGGAACGGGCCTTCGTCGAGGTCGGCGATCCGCTCGTGCCATGCGGACTCCACGTGCGCCAGACTCAGCCGCGCGCCGTGCTCGGCGAGCAGCAGCCCGGAGAAGATGGCGTACTCGGTGTCGTCGGTGCCCGCCGGGGAGGCGGCCACGAAGTCCTCGATACGGCCCCAGCGCTCGCGGATCTGCGAGGGCTTCATGTTCTCGACCGGCGCGCCGAGGGCGTCGCCGACCGCGAGGCCGAGCATGGCGCCGCGGGCCCGGTCACGAGCGGTCGGGGCGGCCTGCCCGGGGCCGCGGCCCACGGTGCGCAGGCGGACGGGGGCGGGGTGGACGGGGGCCGGCCGGCCGGACGGTCCGGGTCCGGCTTCTGCGCTCATCGTGCGGTGCTCATCGTGCGGTTCGTGCTCTTTCCTCGTGCGCCTTGCGGTGTGCGTCGTGCGTCCGCTCGTGCCGTCATCTCTGGTAGCGGTCGAGTACGCGGTTGCCGTCGTCGACCAGCGATGCGCGCAGCTCGTCCAGGTCGGTGTCGCCGTTGAAGTACCGCTGGAACGCCGGGGTGGCGATCTTGTCCGACCACTCGCGGTACCCCCTCACCCCGAGCACCGGCGCGGGCCGCAGCGAGCGGGCCACCTCCACACCCGTACGCCATCCGTATGTGTCGGTGTTCAGCGCCGGATCCTTGAGCGCCTCCGCGCCGGTGGGCAGCATCCAGTCGCCCGCGGCCAGCTCGGCCATGTGCTCCGGGCGGGTCATGAAGGCGATGAAGTCGGCCGCCGCCTGCCGGTGGTCGCTGTCCTCCGCCACCGAGAGCGTCTGCGGGCTGACGCCCTGCGCGAGCCCGTCCGCCGGGCCGTCGCCGGCGGGCATCGGCAGCACCGACCAGCCGAAGTCGTCCGGCGCCTGCTGGGTGACGAGCTGGCGGTACGAGAAGTTCAGCGGCACCATCGCGTACCGCCCGGCGAAGAAGCCGGGCAGGGTGTCGGAGCCGGACATGCCGAGGCTGCTGCGGGGGGCGGTGTGGTCCTCGTTGACCTGGCGGTCGATGGTCTCGGCGACGGCGGAGTCCTTCGGCCCGTAGCGGACGCGGTTCTTCGGGCCGTCGTCGGTCTGCTCGCGGGAGAACAGCCCGCCGCCGGTGGACAGCGAGAGGTTCACCGACTGGCTGACGGGCTCCTTCATGCCCCAGGCAACGCCGTACCGGTCGGTCTCGCCGTCGCCGTCGGTGTCGGCGGTCAGCTTCCCGGCCACGTCCTCGAACTCCCGCCAGGTCCACGGGTCGGCCGCCGTCGGCACCCGGACCCCGGATTCGCGGAGCAGGGCGGTGTTGGCGAACATCATCCGCGGCTCCTGGAGGAACGGGACGCCGTAGATGCCGCCGTTCATGGTCGTGGTCCGCCACGACTGCTCCGGGATGTCGGAGCGCAGTGACGCGGGCAGCAGGTCGGTGAGGTCGGCCAGGTAGCCGCCGTAGGCGAAGTCGGTGAGGTCGTCGGCGGCGTCGTGGATGATGTCGGGCGCCTCGCCGCCCTCGAAGGAGGTCAGCAACTGGTCGTGCACGGTGTCCCAGATTCCCTGCACATAGCGGACCTGAACCTCGGGGTGCGCCTCGTTCCACTCCTCGACGAGACGCTTGTTGGCCGCTACGGACTCCTCCTGCCAGGCGAGGCTGAGGTAGTCGAGGGTCACGGTGCCGTCGCCGGAGCCGCCGTCGCCGCTGCAGCCGGCGAGCAGCACCAGGCTCAGGGCGGCGGCGCCGGCCGCGGTGGCGGCGTGGCGGATGCGTCGTACGCGCCTCATCCCTTCACCGCCCCGGCGAGCATCCCGCTGACCAGGCGGCGCTGCAGCAGCGCGAAGAACAGCAGGCTGGGAACGGTGGCGAGGGTCGCGGCGGCGGCGAGCGGGCCGAGGTCCACGACGCCCTCGGCCCCCAGGAACTGGGTGAGGATGACCGACATCGTCTGATTCTCCGGGGACTTGAGCAGCACGAGGGCGAAGAAGAACTCGTTCCAGGCGGTGACGAAGGAGAACATCAGCGTCGCCACCAGGCCGGGGGTGAGCAGCGGGAGAACCACGCTCACGATGGTGCGCAGCCGGCTCGCGCCGTCCACGGCCGCGGCCTCCTCCAGGGAGACGGGCACCGCCTTGACGTAGCCCTGGAGCATCCAGAGCGAGAAGGGCAGGTTCCACACGACGTAGACGAGGATCAGCCCGGCCAGCGAGTCGATCATCCGCGCTTCCTTGAGGAGCATGAACAGCGGGATGATGATGAGCACGAACGGGAACATCTGGCTGACCAGGATCCAGCCGGTGGCCGCCGTGGTGACCTTCGAGCGGTGGCGGACCATCGCGTACGCGGCGGGCACGGCGACGGCGACCGCGATGAGGGCGGCACTGCCTGCGACGAGGAGGCTGTTGGCGGCGGACCGCAGCAGCGGCTGGGCGTCGAAGGCGGCGCGGAAGTTCTCCAGGGTGGGGTCCTGGGGGATCCAGGTGGGGTCGATCTTCCCCAGCTCCTGCGGCGACTTGAAGGCCGTGGAGATCAGCCAGACCAGCGGGAAGGCAAGGAAGACCAGGTAGGCCAGCAGGGCGAGATACTGCCCGGTGCGGCCGGCGGCGCGCTTGGTGCGCAGGCTCGTGAGGCTGCTCATCAGCTTGCCTCCTCCTTCAGTCGCTTGCGCAGGAACAGGGTGAGGAACACCGCGATGACCGCGATCATCGCCAGCCCCATGGCGGCGGCGTAGCCGTACTGGCCGTAGGCGAAAGCCTCCTCGTAGGCGAAGAGCATCGGCAGCCGGGTCTCGCCGCCCGGACCGCCCTGGGTGAGCACGAAGACCAGGCTGAACGAGTTGAAGTTCCAGATGAAGTTGAGCGCGGTGATCGCGATGACCACCGGTTTGATCGCGGGCCAGGTCACGGCCGTGAAGCGGCGCCAGACACCGGCGCCGTCGAGGGCCGCCGCCTCCTTCAGCTCGTACGGCACGTTCTGCAGCCCGGCGAGCAGCACGACCGTGGTCTGCGGCATGCCGGCCCACACGCCCACGGCGATGACCGCGGGCAGGGCCAGGGACAGGCTGGTGAGCCAGTCGACGTTCCCGTCGATGAGGTGGAGCCGGCTCAGCGTCTCGTTGAGGATGCCGGCGTCCTGGTGGTAGACCAGCCGCCACATGATGCCGACGACGACCTCGGGCATCGCCCAGGGGACGAGCGCGAGGGTGCGCGCGAACCAGCGGAAGCGCAGGTCCTGGTTGAGCAGCAGGGCCAGGCCCAGCGCGAGGACGAACTGCAGGGCGGTCACGCAGACCGCCCAGATGAGCCCGATGCGGAACGAGTCCCAGAACAGGGTGTCGTGCCGCAGGTCGGCGAGGTTCGCCAGGCCGACGAACTCGGTGGGTTCGGTGCGGCCGGCCTGCGCGTCGGTGAACGCCAGCGACGCGCCGTACAGCAGCGGGCCGACGCTCAGCACCACGATGGGTATGAGCGCGGGCAGCAGCAGGAACCATGCGCCGCCGTCGAGGCCGAGCGCGGCCTTGCGGGCGCGCGGCGTGCGCGGTGGCGGGGTCCCGCGGCCGGCGGCCTTCGGTGGGGGTGGTGCGGCAACGCTCATGCGGACTTCGCGCCTTCCTGCTCGTCGGAGCCCGCGGGCGCGGCGCCCGGGGAGGTGGATCCGCGCACGACGAGCCGCGGCGCGGCGGTCGTGCGGCGGGCGGGGACCGTGTCGCCGGCGCCCGGTCCGAGCCGTTCGAGGAGCATCCGGGCGGCGCGCCGGCCGCGTTCGCCGGCGCCGAGGTCGACGCTGGTCAGCGGCGGCCAGGCGGCGACGGCCAGATCGCTGTCGTCCATACCGGCGACGGCGGTGTCCTCGGGTATGCGCCGGCCCCGGGCGTGCAGTGCCTGGACGGCACCGAGGGCGAGCTGGTCGTTGGCGCAGAACACGGCGTCCAGCTCGGGGTGGGCCTCCAGCAGCCGGGCGGTGGCGCGCGCGCCCGCGCCGACGCCGAAGTCGGTGGCGGTGACCAGGTCCGGGTCGTAGGGGACGCCGCAGGCGGCGAGCGCGGCGCGGTAGCCGCGGCCCCGGTTGCCGCCGGGCACGGTGTCGACGGGCCCGTTGACGAAGGCGATGCGGCGGCGGCCGGTCCCGACGAGGTGGCGTACGGCCAGTTCGGCGCCGGTGACGGAGTCGGCCTGCACGGCGTCGACGGGGACGTCGTCGGGCAGGGAGCCGATGACGACGACGGGCCCGGGGGCGGCGGTCAGCGCCTCGATGTGCTCGGGGGTGATGCGGATGGGCACCAGGACGAGGCCGTCGCTGGTGCGGTCGGCGAGGCTGCGTACGACCCCGAGTTCGTCGGCGACGTCGGCGTCGGTGGAGTGCAGCAGCAGGCGGTAGCCGACGGCCTTCGCGACGGCCTGGATCTCGCGGACCATGGCGACGTAGACGGGGTTGCCGATGTCCGGGACGGCGAAGGTCAACTGGCGGGTGTGGCCGTCCTTCAGGGAGCGGGCCACGGCGTTGGGCACGTAGCCCAGTTCGCTGGCGGCGCGGCGGACCCGGTCCACGGTCTCCGGGCGGGCACCCAGTCCGTTGAGGACGCGGGAGACGGAGGCGATGGACACCCCGGCGCGTTCGGCGATCGAGACGATCGTGGGTGGCCCCCCGGTGGACATCGCACTCGCCCCTTTGCGTTGCGTACGCGGCCGGCCCGAAGAGGCGTTCCTGTAAAGGTTTACAGCCGCTGGAAACGTTTACGTATGGTGCTAGCGCGCCGCCCGGCCGTCAATGGCCGGATACCTGTGATCTGCGTCTCGCCGCGGCGGCGCCGGCGGCGCGATCTCCCCGGGCCGGCAACGCGCGGGGCCGTCCGCCGGCCCGGCCACCGAGGCGGGGGCTGACTGGGGAGGATCCGGGTTCCGAATAGCCGCATCGGAAAGAGGGCCTTAACGCCGACTCACGATCTTTCTAACGTCTACGGCACCACAACTTACGAGGTGACAGGGGGCCGGTATGCCTGCTGAGGCACTTTCTCGTCGCACCATGCTCGGAAGAGGGGCGGCGGCCGGGGGAGCACTTGCGCTGGGTCCGCTGCTGGCGGGTGAGGCGTTGGCCGCCACGCCCGGGGCACCGTCCGCGGCGAACCCGGGCCAGAGCCGTCCCAAGGACGTCTACGGCCGCATCGGGGTCCGCCCGCTGATCAACGCACGGGGAACGTACACCGTGCTCAGCGGTTCGCTGATGCTGCCCGAGGTGCGCGCCGCGATCGACGCGGCGGCGCAGCAGTACGTACAGCTCGACGAGTTGGCCGACGCCGTCGGCCGCCGTATCGGCGAGCTCACCCAGACGGAGTTCGGGCTGGTCAGTGCCGGATGTTCGGCGGGTCTGACGCACGCGGCGGCGGCCTGTACCGCCGGCGGCAACCCGGATCTGCACGTCAACATCCCGGACCTGACCGGGTTTCAGAAGACCGAGGCGATCATCCCGCGGCACTCGCGGAACGTCTACGAGGCCGCGATCAGCGCGGTGGGCCTCAAGGTCGTCCAGGTCGAGACGAAGGAGGAACTGGAGGCCGCCATCGGCCCGCAGACCGCGCTGGTCTACGTCATGGCCGGTCCGCGCGTGGACGACAGCGAGCTGGACACCGAGACGATCGCGTCGGTGACCAAGCCCGCCGGGGTCCCGCTGCTGGTCGACGCGGCCGCGGAGATCCTCACCATCCCCAATGTGCACATCGAGCGCGGCGCCGACCTCGTCGGCTACAGCGGCGGCAAGTGCATGCGCGGCCCGCAGTCGGCCGGTCTCATCCTGGGCCGTGAGGACCTCGTACGGGCCGCGTGGGTGCACAGCGCCCCGCACCACGGCTACGCGCGCGGTTTCAAGGTCGGCAAGGAAGAGGCCATGGGCATGCTCGCGGCCGTCGAGATGTGGGTCCAGCGCGACCACGACGCCGAGTACGCCGAGTGGACGAGCTGGCTCAAGCAGATCTCCCGCCGCGTGTCGTCGGTGAGCGGGGTGACCACCGAGATCACCCAGCCCGAGGGGCTGTCGAACAAGACGCCTTCGCTGCGCATCCTGTGGAGCGCGAAGCGCATGGAGGTCACCGGCACCACCATCATGAACGCGATGTGGGACGGCGAGCCGCGCATCGCGCTCAACGCCGCCGGCGGCTCCGACCCGGACCAGACCGGTGTCTCCATCACGCCGTACATGATGGAGCCCAAGGACTGGCGCACCATCGCCGACGAACTCGTCCGGATGCTCAAGGACCCGCCGCCCGCGCCGGAGTCGCCCAGGCCGCCCACCGTGGACGTGGCCGGCACCTGGTCCGTGGAGATCACGTACGCCGCGGGCACGTCGAGCGCGCACAAGCTCGAACTGGCCCAGGACGGCGCGAAGGTCACCGGCACGCACACCGGTGAGTTCGTCAGCCGCCCGGCCTCCGGCAGCGTCAGCGCCGACCAGGTCACGGTGCGCAGCAGCTACGGCGAGGAGCACGGCGACTCGCTGAGCTACACCTTCACCGGCACCGTCGACGGCGACAAGATCAGCGGCGAACTCGACATGGGCGAGTACCTGAAGGGCTCCTGGACCGCGACCCGGTCCTGACGGCCGGCGCGCGCCGGCCCGCCAGCCGCGGCCGGCGCGCGCGGCCCACCTCCACATGTCATGCACCGAACATTCATCGAGGAGTAAACGCATGTCCTCCAACCGCAGGGACTTCATCCGCAAAGCGGCCCCGGTGGCCGCGGTGGCCGCCGTGCCGGTGGTCGCGGGCGGCCAGGCAGTGGCCAGCGACGGCGAGCAGCGCAAGGGCCACGGTCGGCCACCGCGCAAGGAGGTCCACTACCCCGACGGCGGCGAGCCGCCGGAGAACCCGCTGTTCAGCCCGATCGTGACCTACGGCAACATGGTCTTCATCTCGGGTATCGGCGCGCACTTCGAGGGCGACATCCGCTCCCACACCGACCACGTGCTCAACGAGGTCGAGCGCTACCTGGAGTCGGTCGGCTCCTCCATGGAGAAGGTCCTCAAGGTCAACGTCTACCTCAACACCCTCGACGACTACGACGGGATGAACGAGGTCTTCCTCGGCCGCTGGGGCAAGGAGCCGGGCGTCCGCACCACCATCGCCGCCGCCGCCGGCATCCCCGGCGACTCCCTGGTCGAGATCGACTGCATCGCCGTCATCTGACGATCCGTAGCGCACGCCACCACCTGACACAGAGATGGGGAATCGAGCCGGCATGCACGTGAGATCGCGAATTTCCTGGACTGTACTCCCCGCGGCGCTGACCCTCGTCCTGGGCGCCTCCACCGTCGGCGCCACGGCGCCCTCGGACGCCAAGGCCGAGGGGAAGGACGACAAGGGCGCCGCGTACGACCTCGTCATCCGGCGGGGCCACGTCATCGACCCGAAGAACGACATCGACGGCGTCCGTGACATCGCCGTCAAGGACGGCAAGATCGCCGAGGTGGCGCGGAGCATCGACGCCTCGGGGGCGGAGAAGACCGTCGACGCCCGCGGCAACTACGTCACACCCGGTCTGATCGACATGCACGCGCACATGTTCCCGGGGCCGAAGCAGGACTACGCCAACGGCTGGCACGGCGTGGCGCCCGACGGCTTCACGCTCCGGGCGGGCGTCACCACGGCGGTGGACACCGGCTCCTCGGGCGCGAGCAACTTCGACCAGTTCAAGACGGAGGTCATCGACAAGTCCCAGACAAGGGTGCTGTCGTTCCTCAACATCGTCGGCAAGGGCATGGCCGGCCACCCGTACGAGCAGGACCTCGCGGACATGAAGCCCGGGCCCGCGGCCGAGGTGGCCAAGGCCAACCCGGAGACCATCGTCGGCATCAAGACAGCGCACTTCAACGGCCCCGAGTGGGACCCGGTGGAGAACTCCGTCGCGGCGGCCGAGGAAGCCGGCCTGCCGGTCATGGTCGACTTCGGCGCGAACACCCCGGAGCGTCCGCTGTCGCAGTTGCTCACCGAGAAGCTGCGCCCCGGCGACGTCTACTCGCACATGTTCTCCGGGCTCCGCGGTGAGCTGGGCGCGGACGGCAAGCTCAACCCGGCTATGCAGCAGGGCCGTGACCGCGGCGTCCTCTTCGAGGTCGGCCACGGCGGCGGCAGCTTCTCCTGGGACGTGGCCGTTCCGGGGATGAAGGAGGGCTTCACGCCCGACGTCATCTCCACCGACCTGCACATCTCCAGCATGAACAGCGGCATGAAGGACCTGTCCAACGTCATGTCGAAGTTCCTGACGCTCGGCATGCCGCTGGAGGACGTCGTCGAGGCGTCCACCTGGACCCCGGCCCAGACCATCCAGCGGCCCGACCTCGGCAACCTGTCGGTCGGGGCGCCCGCGGACATCTCGGTCTTCACCCTGGAGCGCGGCAAGTTCGGCTACACCGACAGCTTCGGCTGGCGGATCGACGGCAAGGAGAAGCTGGTCGCCGAGACCACCGTCCGCGCCGGCGAGGTCGTCTGGGACCTCAACGGCAAGGCGGCGGCCGAGTGGTACCCGGGTGCCAACCCGCCGGAGAACGTTTCCGGAGACTCCGAGCACTGACCGCACCACGCACCATCCCTCCCGCCCCGGAGGGCGTCCCGGCCGGCCCAAGCCGGGACGCTCTCCGGGGCTCCGCGTTTCCCGGCCCGCCGGCAGCCCAGGCGGACACCGCGGGGCGCGAGGCTGCTGCCGCCGGGGAGGTGCCGGTCGTCCGGGCGAACCTGCAGCACGCGGTACGTCCCGCCGACGCCGCCCAGAGGGCCGACCTCGACGACTTCGTCACCCGGCTCACCGCCGCCGACGCCCGTACGTACGCCGTCAGGCGCACACGGCCGGCGGCGGGAGCTACGCCTCCGCCGCCGGGGTCACGGCGGGCACGCCGTAGCCGAAGGCCGGGCCCGCGGGGTCAGGCGGTGCCGCGGAAGGCGCGCAGCACCGCCTCGCCCTCGGCGTCCTCCGCGACGACGAAGACGTTGCTGCCGTCCCAGGCGTACGTGACCGTGGACGGCGAGCCCATCAACTGGTCCTTGGCCGCCAGCGCGCCGACGACCTCGGTCTCGCCGCTGCGCACGTCGTACTCGGTCAGGTCCAGGTGGAAGCCCTCCTCGGGCTTCACAGCGGCGATCAGGCGGCCGTCGGTGTCGTCGTAGCCGATCATCTGGAGCAAGGTTTTCTTCGGCGTCTTCCACAGCAGCTCGCCGGACTTCAGGTCCACGGCGGCGAAGTGGGCGTTGTCCCGGTACTCGGCGACGAGTACCCCGTCCTCGGTGACGAAGGTGGTGTGCTCCTGGAACTGCAGCTCCGCGAGGTCACCGGTGAGCGGGACGAGCTCGCCCTTCTTGCCGTCGTCGGTGAAGGACTGCACGAACCTGTTCTCGTCGTCGTCCTGGAGCAGCACGGTCAGCGGGTGCTCGCCCAGGATGCGCACGGCGTCGAGCTCGACTCCGGGGAACCGCCACGGATCGTCTCCACCTCGGGTGTCGAGAACGGTGAGCTGGTTGCGCGGGGAAACGTCGGTGCACTCACTGCTGCCGACGGCGAACTCGTCGCCCAGGACGAGGGAGGAGTCGCATTCCCGGCCGCGTGAGGTGAAGTCCAGCCCCGGGCCGCCGCCCTTCGCGTTCCAGTTGTTGACGTAGGTGCCGATGTTGGTGCTGATGGTGGAGTCGTTGACCCTCAGCACGGGGTTGGTGGTGCCGTACTCGTCGGCGAGGTTCTGAGACCACAGCACGGTGCCGGTGTCGACCTCGATGGCGGCGAGGAACGCGCAGTCGTCGCCACCGGCGTCGAAGGCGACGGCGCCGATGCCGCCGGGGCTGATGGAGCGGGACATGGCGCACAGCTCGCCGGCGTGCTTCGGCGGCTTCACCTTCCACTTCTCCTTGCCGGAGCGGAGGTCGTAGGCGCGCATGCCGCCGTCCTTGTCCCCGTAGACGACGTGGTCACCGGCCGGCCACATGCCGGGCAGACTGCTGGAGTCGCCGCTGGCGACGTGGGTTCCCCCCAGCCTGGTCGACCACCGCTGTTCCAGCGTGTTCCCGGGCAGTTCGTCCTGTGCGCTGCCACCGCTGCTGCTGCCGCCCTCGTCGGAGAGGAGGACGACCGCGACGCCGCCGCCGAGCACGGCGAGGACGACGAGCACGGAGAGCAGGATGGCGACGGTCTTGCCGCCGCCGGCCCCGGGCGGGGGCGGCGGCGGGTACGCGTGCGGCGCCGGGGCGGCCGGTCCCGGCTGCGGCATCCCGTGCACGGGCTTCGGCAGGTGCTGCTGCGGCGGCCCGTAGGGTCCGCCGGCCTGCTGCTGCGGCGGAACCGGCGGCGGTCCCGCCGGCGGGGGCCCCGGCGGCGGTGCCGGCGTGCCGGGCGGCACGCCGGGGCCGTTCTGCGGCGGTGGCCCGAAGCCGCCCGACTGCCCGTTCTGCCCGTACTCGTCAGCCATGCTGTATCCCCCCGGCCCTCTGCCGCCCGTGTCCCCCGCGGTTCGGCGCCCCATCGTAGAGGCTTCCCTGGCGGCGTACACACGGGACCCGGAAGCCCGGATCGGGGCCAACGGCCGGGTCCGGCGGACGAGTTCGTACCGCCCGTGACCGGCCGAGGACCCGCGGCACCGCCGGGGGCACACCGCCGGAGTCACCCACTGACGGCGCCGGGGTACGCGGTGGAGATCCGGCCGACGAGGCCGCCGGGCGACGGACCGCGGGTGCCGCCGAGCCGGGAGCGCGATGGTCGTCCGATGCCGCAGCTCCAGGTCCGTGCGGTCGGCTTGCGGTCCTGCGGCGACCCCGGGCCCTCTCGGGTCCGGACCGCTGTCGAGCATGTCCTGCCGATCCGCGCGGACCGGCTGTCCGGGACAGCCCGTACGGCGCCGGAGGACGGGGACCGAACGTGCCCGCGCTCTGGCGGGCCGACCGCGATCCGCGGCCCGGCCGCATACCGGCCCGCGCCGCCGCGGCACCCGGGGCCCACCTCCCCAGCCCGCGGCGGCGCGGCTCCACCCCGGGCGCGCCGGAGCGCGTACGCGGCGGGAAAGCGCTCCCCCGTGTCTTGACGGGGTCTCCATCCGCCGCGATCCTCTGGTTACTCAGTCGTAGAAAAGTTCCTCACCTTTCGCGCCACCGGAGGCGGGACCCCATGACCCGACGACCGCACCTGCGCAAGGCCGGCATGATCACCCTCGTCACGGTCCTCTTCGCCGCCCTGACGGCGCTCGGCACCGGGCCGGGCACCGCCGCCGCGGCGAACGACTGGTGGGATCCCGTCGCGCGGCCCGCCCCGGACTCCGGGGTGAACGTCACCGGGGAGCCGTTCCGCGGCACCGGCGCCGACGGCGACGTGCGCGGCTTCGTGGACGCGCACAACCACGTGATGTCCAACGAGGGCTTCGGCGGCCGGATCATCTGCGGCGAGCCGTTCTCCCCGCAGGGCGTCGCCGAGGCGCTCAAGGACTGCCCCGAGCACTACCCCGACGGCGCGCTCGCCCTCTTCGAGAACGTCACCGGCGGCGCCGACGGCCACCACGACCCGGTCGGCTGGCCGACGTTCGGGCACTGGCCGGCCCACGACTCGCTCAGCCACCAGCAGAACTACTACGCCTGGCTGGAGCGCGCCTGGCGCGGCGGGCAGCGGGTCCTGGTGCAGGACCTGGTCACCAACGGCCTGCTCTGCTCCCTCTACCCGGCCAAGGACCGCGGCTGCGACGAGATGGACTCCCTCAGGCTGCAGGCCGAGAAGACCTACCAGATGCAGGACTACGTCGACGCCATGTACGGCGGTCCCGGACGCGGCTGGTTCCGTATCGTCACCGACGCCGAGCAGGCACGCGCCGTGGTCGCCGAGGGCAAGCTCGCCGTGGTGCTGGGCGTGGAGACCTCCGAGCCGTTCGGCTGCAAGCAGGTGCTGGGCATCGCGCAGTGCGACAAGGGCGACATCGACCGCGGGCTGGACGAGCTGTACGGCATGGGTGTGCGCAGCATGTTCCTGTGCCACAAGTTCGACAACGCCCTGTGCGGCGTGCGCTTCGACTCGGGCACGATCGGCGCGGCGGTCAACATCGGGCAGTTCCTGTCCACCGGCACGTTCTGGACCACGGAGAAGTGCACCGGCCGTCAGCAGGACAACCCCATCGGGCTGGCCGAGGCGCCCGCCGAGATGACCGAGCTGCTGCCCCCGGGCACATCCGTGCCGTCGTACGACCAGGAGGCCCGGTGCAACACCCGCGGGCTGAGCGGACTCGGCGAGTACGCGGTGCGCGGGATGATGGAACGCAACATGATGCTGGAGCTGGACCACATGAGCGTCAAGGCCGCCGGCCGGACGCTGGACATCCTGGAGTCGGAGTCGTACCCGGGCGTCCTCTCCAGCCACAGCTGGATGGACCTGGACTGGACCGAGCGGCTCTACCGCCTCGGCGGCTTCTCCGCGCAGTACATGAACGCCGCCGAGGACTTCGTGGAGCAGGGCCGGCGCGGCGCGGAACTGCGCGACAAGTACGGCGCCGGGTACGGCTACGGCACCGACATGAACGGCGTCGGCGGCTGGCCGGCGCCCCGCGGCAACGACGCCCCGGACAAGGTCACCTACCCGTTCCGCAGCGCCGACGGCGGCTCGGTCCTCGACCGGCAGGTCACCGGCGAGCGCACCTGGGACTTCAACACCGACGGCGGTGCGCACGCGGGCCTCGTCCCCGACTGGATCGAGCAGATGCGGCTGCACGGCGGCGGCGACGTGGTCGAGGACCTGATGGCCGGCGCCGAGTCCTACCTGACGACCTGGGGCGCCACCCAGAGCCACGAGAAGCCTGCGAACCTCGCCGCCGGCGCCGGCGCCACCGCCAGCTCCACCGAGTTCAGCCTGCTGACGAGCTACGCCCCCGGCCGCGCCGTGGACGGCGACCGCGCTACCCGCTGGGCCAGCGACTGGAGCGACGACCAGTGGCTGCGGCTCGACCTCGGCGAGCCCCGCACGGTCGGCCGCGTCACGCTGGACTGGGAGCGGGCGTACGCGAAGTCCTACCGCGTCGAGGTCTCCGCGGACGGCGACGCCTGGCGCACGGTGTGGGCGACGGAGGGCGGCGACGGCGGGCTCGACACCGCGGTGTTCGAGGCCACCGAGGCGCGCTATGTCCGTATCGCCGGAGTACAACGGGGCACGTCCTACGGGTATTCGCTCTACGAGGTCGGCGTCCACACCGGCTGAGTGTTCGGCGTAAGATCGGCCAATGGCTGACTTGACCGAAACCACACCCGGATGGCTGGCTCCCGAGGAGCTGGAGTCGGCGCGCGCACGGATGCCGGTCCTCTACGTCGACGCGGTGCCCGTCCGCGTCGACGACCGGGGCGAGGTCACGCATGTCGGTCTGCTGCTGCGGATCGGCGCGGACGGCGCGGTGAGCCGGGCGCTGGTCTCCGGCCGGGTGCTGCACCACGAGCGGGTCAGGGACGCCCTGCTGCGGCATCTGGAGAAGGACCTCGGGCCGGTGGCGCTGCCCCGGGTGCCGTCGTCGCCGCAGCCTTTCACGATCGCCGAGTACTTCCCCACGCAGGGAATCACGCCGTACCACGATCCGCGGCAGCACGCGGTGTCGCTGGCGTACGTCGTGCCGGTGGCGGGAGACTGCCGGCCGCGGCAGGACGCGCTGGACTTCGTCTGGTTCACGCCGCAGGAGGCGGCTTCCCCGGTGGTGCAGCAGGAGATGCACGGCGGCCAGGGCCACCTGCTCAAGCAGGCGCTCGCGCACGTGGGGTACGTCTCTTCCTGAGCCCACGGGGCCGCCGTCCCGGCAGGCGTGGACCGGGGGCCGTCAGCCGGCCGCCGGACCGTCCAGGTCCAGCCGGGCCAGTTCGGCCCGGGAGGCCACGCCCAGCTTGGGGTACGCCTTGTACAGATGGTGCTCGACGGTGCGCGGGCTCAGGAAGAGCCGCGCCCCGATCTGCCGGCTGCTCAGCCCCTGCGCCGCCAGCCGGGCCGCCTGGAGCTCCTGCGGGGTGAGCCGGTCGGCCGGCCGCGTGCGGGCGGCGGGCGCAGTGGCGCGTACGGCGGTGCCGGTGGCGCGCAGTTCGGCGCGGGCGCGCTCGGCCCACGGGGCGGCGTCCAGCCGCTCGAAGGACTCCAGTGCACGGCGCAGCGGCGCGCGCGCCTCGCTGCGGCGGCGCTCGCGGCGCAGCCACTCGCCGTAGACCAGCTCGGTGCGGGCCCGTTCGAAGGGCCGCCCGCCCTGCTCGTGCAGCCGCAGAGCCCGCAGGTACGCCTCCTCGCCGCCGCCCAGCAGGGCCGCGCAGCGGGCGGCGACCGCCAGCGCCCAGGGCGGGCCGCCGGCTTCGGCCCAGCGGCGGAACCGGTCGAACGGTGCGTGCGCGCGCTCCGGGCGGCCGAGGCGCACAGCGGCCTCGACGAGGTCGGCGGTGGCGGCCATGAGCACCGTCGTGTGCCGGCCGGGGCCGCGCCAGGCCGCCTCCAGCCGGTCCAGCGCGGCGGCGTGCCGGCCCCGGCTCAGGTCGAGCATGCTCAGCGCGCAGTCGGCGGCGACCCGGCCGGTGTCGGAGGCGCGACCGGCCAGCTCGGCGCAGCGCTCCTCGTCGCCCTCGGCCGCGGCCAGCCACGCGCGGACGACGTCCAGCTCCACGGTTCTGCGGTGCAGCCCGGTGTCCCGGGCGATCGCCGCCGCCTCGGCGACCGACGCCGCGGCGGCGCGGTGCAGCCCGGCCGTCCGCTGCGCCATGGCCTGCGCCTGGAGCACCTTGGGCAGCCGGCCGATCAGCCCTTCGGTGCGGC
Source organism: Streptomyces sp. CNQ329 (assembly GCF_000482585.1). Classification (NCBI taxonomy): domain Bacteria; kingdom Bacillati; phylum Actinomycetota; class Actinomycetes; order Kitasatosporales; family Streptomycetaceae; genus Streptomyces; species Streptomyces sp. CNQ329. The sequence continues at coordinate 90,515 of NZ_AXVU01000007.1, forward strand.
AGCGTTCGACCTCGTCGGCGGCCAGATCCAAAGCGGCCTCGTCGTCGCCGAGGATGATGCCGCCGTAGAGGGCCTGCATGCGCTCGTCGCCGTCGACCGGCCGGAGGCCGGCGCCGGCTTCGTCAGCGGTCTCGTACGCGGCCCTGCGCGAGTCCCGGCGCACCCGCGCGACGTACGCCGCGAGCAGCGGCACCCCGCGGGCGTAGTCCTCCTGAAGGAGGTGGGCCATGGCCTCCGCCGCGTCGTCGGGCCGGCCCAGCTCGCGCAACCTGCGGGCGGCGACGCCGACCGGCTCCGGGCTGCCGGCGAACCACCCGAAGCCGGCGGCCGTACGCAGCATCGCCGCCGCGTCGTCCGGCGCCGCCCCGGACGCGCCCCGCACCAGCAGGGCCGCGGCGCGATCGGGTGCGCCCCGCTCGAACTCCACCACCGAGCGAACCCGCGCCAGCTCCGCGCGCAGGGCGCCGTCCCCGGCCCGCGGCTCCGCCTCCTCCGCCAGCGCCGCGGCCCAGTCGAGCTGCCCGGCCGACGCCGCGGCGCTCACCGCCGCGACGAGCCAGCCCGCCTGCTCGGCCGGGTCCGGGGCGAGCTGCGCCGCGCGCCGGAACTGCCCGGCCGCCGCGGTGTACGCGGTACGGCGCAGGGCACGTCCGGCCGCCGCGGCGATCTCGGCTGCGGCTCCCGCGTCCGGAGCCGTGGCGGCGGCGGCGAGGTGGTGGGCGCGGCAGTCGGGGTCGGCGGCGGCCTCGGCCAGCGCCCGGTGGGCGGCGATCCGGGCGGTCAGCGGGGCGTCCCGGTAGGCGGCGGTGGCGATCAGCGGGTGCCGGAAGGCGACGGTGGAGCCGGTGGTGTGCAGCAGGCCGGAGCGGTCGAGTTCGTCGAGGCCGGTGCCGAGGGCCTGCGCGGCACGCAGCAGCACCGGCAGGTCGCCGCGGCCCTCCGCGGCGGCGAGCACGGCCATCTGCCGGGCCCGTTCCGGCAGGCCCTCGATCCGGGCCCGGAAACCGGCGAGCACCCGGTCCGCGACCGGCAGCGGCTCGCGCGGACCGGGCCCACCGGCCGGACCGGCGCCCGCCGCGGCGGCGAACTCCAGCACCGCCAGCGGGTTCCCCGCCGACTCGGCGACGATCCGGCGGCGCAGCTCCGGGGCGAACCCGCGGTCCGCGATCAGCTCCGCGGCATCCGCGGCGCTGAGGCGCGGCAGCCGCAGCTCGTCGAGGCCGTGGCCGTCGAGCCCTTCGTCCCGTACCGCGAACACCATGGCGACGCCCTCGGCGGCCAACCGCCGCGCGGCGAACAGCAGCGCCTCGGCGGACGACCGGTCGACCCACTGGGCATCGTCGACGAGGCAGAGCAGCGGGCCGCGCTCGGCGAGGCCGGCCAGCAGCGTGAGCACGGCCAGGCCGGTCAGGAACCGGTCGGGGCCGCGGTCCTGGCCGGCGTCCAGCACCGCGCGCAGCGCCGCGCGCTGCGGCCCCGGCAGCCCGTCGATCCCGTCCCGTACCGGCCACAGCAGTTGCACGAGGCCCGCGAAGGCCAGCTCGGCCTCGCCCTCGGAGCCGGTCACTCGCAGCACCGGCAGCCCGGCCCCCGCCGCCTGGGCCGCGGTCCAGTCCAGCAGCGCGGACTTGCCGATGCCGGCCTCGCCGCGCAGGACGAGCACGCCACTGCGTCCGTCCCCCGCGCCCGCGAGCACGTCCTTCAGCGCCGCCTGTGCGGCGGATCTCCCCAGCAGCACGCCGTGTCCTCCCGTCCCGTAGGGCGACAACGCACGGCCGCCGCGGACGCATTCCGAAGACTTGCTGATGCGGATACGTAGACCCCCCGGCCTAGCGTCACGAGCACCGCGCCGGCGCAGCCGGCAGCCCGCCGCGCGGCCCACTGCCGGCTGCGCCGGACCACACCGCGACGGAGCACACCCATGTCGTATCCACCCTCGCCCGCCCGCCTCCGGCGGCCCGGCCCGGCCCTGGCGCTGCTGGCGCTCGGGCACCTGATCATCAGCCTGGACCTCACCATCGTCTTCGTGGCGCTGCCGGGCATCGCGGCCGACGTGGGCTTCACCGCGCACTCCCAGCAGTGGGTCGTCAGTGTCTACGCCGTTCTCTACGGCGGCTTCCTGCTGCTCGGCGGCCGTCTCTCCGATCTCCTGGGGCGACGCCGGATGTTCGTCACGGGCATGGTGCTGTACGGGGCGGCGTCCGTGCTCGGCGGGCTGGCCACCGTACCGGGCGTGCTGCTCGCCGCCCGCGGGCTGCAGGGGCTGGGCGGCGCGGTGCTGTTCCCCGCGGTGCTGTCGCTGGTCAACACCGCCTTTCCGGAGGGCCGGGAGCGCACCCGGGCGCTGACGGTGTGGGCGATGGCGGGTGCCGGCGGTCTCACGGCCGGCTCTCTGGCCGGCGGGGTGCTGACGCAGACGTTCGGCTGGGAGGCCGTCTTCTTCGTCAACGTCCCGATGGCGGCTCTCGGCGCGGCGGCCGCGTTCGCCCTGTTGCCTGCCGACGGCCGCCTCGGCAGGGGTGACGTCGACGTGCCGGGCGCGCTGACGGGCACCGCCGGCGTGACCCTGCTGATCTTCGCTGTCGCGCACGGCTCCGAAGCCGGCTGGACCGCGGGCGAGGTGGTGGCCGCCGCGGCGCTGGCGCCGCTGCTGCTGGGCGTCTTCCTGCGCACCCAGGCGCGCGGGCGCAACCCGCTCATGCCGCTTCGGGTGTTCCGCAACCGGGCGCTGAGCGCGGCGACCGTCGTCATCCTGCTCTTCGGGTTCACCACGCAGGCCGTGCCGTACTTCCTCACGATTCACTTCCAGAGCGTGCTGGGTTTCAGCGCGCTGGAGACCGGGCTCGCCTTCCTCGGCCCCACCCTGGCCATCACCGCGGGAAACGCCCTCAGCGAGAAGCTGGTCCACCTCTTCGGCAACCGCGCCACGCTCACGGGCGGCATCCTGCTCAACGCGGCCGGCGCGGCGCTGCTGGCGCCGGGCTTCCGGGCGGACGGCTCGTTCCTCACCGTGCTCGCCGGGATCGTGGTCGTGGGGCTGGGCATGGGCGTCACCTACGAGTGCATGTGGATAGCCGCCGGCACCGGCGTCGCCGCGGAGGAGCAGGGCCTCGCCTCGGGAGTGGCGTCCACCGCGCTGCAGATCGGCACGGCCACGGGGATCGCCGTGCTCGTCGCCGTCGCGAACCGCGGCGTCGACGGGCTGGCCGGGCAGGCGCTGCGGGAAGCGACGGCCGACGGGATGCGCAACGCGACGTTCGTGCTGGCGGTGGCGCTGCTGCCCGCGGTGCCGGCGGCGCTGGCGCTGCCGCGTGCAACGGAGCGTGTGGTCACCGGCGGGGCGGCGGAGGACGCGGAAAAGCAAGCCGCTCAGGCCGCTCGCGGCGCGGGGCAGGTGCCGTGAGGGCGCCGGGCAGGGGTGGGCGCGGGCCCAGAGGGCCGGCACCCGGCGGCGGCGAGCCAGGAGGCGGGGACGCGCGGACCGCCGGCCGCGATGCCGTCCCAGAACGCGGCGGTGCCCGCGCCCGGTTCGCGGGCGGCGGGGCGGGCCGCCGGATCAGGGGCGGCCGGCGGCCGGGATGCGTTCCGCCTCGGGCGGCGGGGGCGGCGGGGTACCGTCGCCGAAGGGACGGCCGCCCAACTGCTCGCGGTGGTGCGGGGTGAGCCAGCCGGACAGGTCGGGCCCGGCGGGGACGATGCCCGTGGGGTTGATGCCCGTGTGGACCTCGTAGTAGTGGCGCTTGATGTGGTCGAAGTCCACCGTGTCGCCGAAGCCCGGGGTCTGGTACAGGTCGCGGGCGTAGGCCCACAGCACCGGGTCCTCCGCGATCTTGTTGCGGTTGCACTTGAAGTGGCCGTGGTAGACGGGGTCGAAGCGGACCAGGGTGGTGAACAGCCGGACGTCGGCCTCGGTGAGGGTGTCGCCGACGAGGTAGCGGCGGCCGGACAGCCGCGCGGACAGCTCGTCGAGCTGCCGGAACACGTCCCGGTACGCGGCCTCGTACTCGTCCTGGCTGGTGGCGAACCCGGCCCGGTAGACGCCGTTGTTGACGTTCCGGTAGACGCCGTCGATCACCTCGTCGATCTCGTCGCGCAGCGCCTCGGGGTAGAGGTCGGGGGCGCCGTCGCGGTGCAGGGCCGTCCACTCGGTGGCGAAGTCCAGGGTGATCTGCTGGAAGTCGTTGGTGACGAGCTTGCCGCTGGGCACGTCGACGATCGCGGGCACGCTGACACCGCCCGGGTAGCCGGTCTCGCGCGCGTCGTACGCCTCGCTGAGGTAGCGGATGCCCAGCACCGGGTCGCGGTCGTCCGGGTCGAGCGTGAAGCGCCAGCTCCGGTCGTCCTGGATCGGGTCGGTGACGCCGACGGAGATCGCGGGCTCCAGGCCGTACAGCCGCCGGGAGATCAGCGTGCGGTTGGCCCAGGGGCAGGCGCGGTTGACCACCAGCCGGTAGCGCCCGGCCTCGACGGGCCAGCCGTCCTCGCCGGCCGCGGTGATCCGGTCGGCGAAGTGGCTGCGGGAGCGCTTGAAGCGCTTCCTGCCGTACTCCGTGTTGCCCCGGCCCGCCTCATCGGTCTCGCTGCCGCTCATCGCCGCTCCTTCGTCGACCTGCCTTACACCACCGTCTCCATTGTCCAGTGCCCCCGGTCCCGCTGTCAGGAGACGGGGTGTGCGCCGGGCGAGTCGCCGGACGGCCGGATCACGGCTTTGCTCCGGCGGTTCGGTAGTGGTAGGTGCACACCTCGCGGAATCCCGCGCGCGCGTACAGCCGGAGGGCCGCCGGGTTGTCGCACTCCACCTGGAGGTACAGGTGTGCCGCGCCCTGCTCCTCGGCCCAGCCCGCGAGCGCGCCGAGCACCCGGCCGCCGGCGCCCCTCCCCCGCGCCGCGGGAAGGGTGGCCATGGCGAAGACACCCGCCCAGCCGGTGTCGGCGACCGCGCGGCCCACGGCCACCGTCTCGTCGCCGTCCAGGACGCGCGCGTACGCCGACGGGCCGGCGACCCGGTCGAGCAGCCCCCACCCGGCGGGGCCGGCGCCCCCGCCGTGGACGGCGTGCCAGACGCCGAACCACGCATCGCCCGGGCGGTCTTCGACCCGTACCCGCAGCCGTCCTCCGGCGTCCGGCCGCGACACCCCGGCGATCGCGGCGGCCTGCAGGGACACCGGATTCGCGCGGCGGTAGCCGCGCCGGGCGAGCAGGTCGTCGAGGACCGCGGGGCAGGCGGCCGGGGTGATCTGGAACCGCGCCGCACCCCCGTGCCGGGCGTAGAACTCCTCGGCGCGTGCCACCCGTCGCGCCAGCTCCGGCCCCCCGGCCCCCTCCGGTCCGTGCGGCAGTACCGAGGCCACCCACCAGGAACTCCCGGAATCGTGCCGCAGCCACCAGCCGTCCGCGTGCTCGACCAGTTCCGCGGGCAGCGCCCGCGCGGCCCGCTCCTGCAGGTCCCGGACGGCCCCGGGCGCCCGGCCCGGAACCCCGGCGCTCACCGCCGCCTCCCGCCAAGGTACGCGGGGGCCCTCCCGGCGAACGGTCCGGCGACAGGGCCGCGGGACGAGAGGGCGGGGCCGGCGCAGCAGTGCTCGCCGCCGGCGGTGCGCCCCGGCCCGTGAGGGAAGGGCACGGACTCGGCCACGGTGACGCCTCCGCTTGCGGTCGCCGACTGGATCTTCCGGGTACTCTAGGCTGGCCGGGGGGACCCGCTCCACACGGCGGGCCGCCGGGTACGGCGAAGGAAACCGGGTGGTCCGCGGGCCACGGGGTCTGCCAGGGTGACGGCGATGAGCGACGCATTCCGCCCCGGTCTCGAACTGGCCCGCGACTTCCACGCCGAGGCCGTCGCCCCGCTCCTCGACGCACGACTGGCCGGAACGCCGTATGCCGCCGCGCTGCTGGGCTGGGGCTCCGAGGTGCAGGGCTTCGACACCCCGCGCTCGACGGACCACGCCTGGGGACCGCGGCTGCAGGTGTTCCTCGCGCCTGCCGCACACCGGACGCACGCCGCGCGGCTCACCGCGCTGCTCGACCGGGAGCTTCCGGAGCGGTTCGGCGGCCATCCGGTGCGCTTCGCGTTCCCCGGCGGTACGCAGCCGCGACACTGGGTCGACGTCCTCGACGTCTCCGCGTACTTCGCCGGCCAGCTCGGCGAGGTGCCGGACGGCGGGCTGTCCACGGGCGGTTGGCTGGCGGCTCCGTGGCAGGTGCTGCGGGAGCTGACGGGCGGCGCGGTGTTCCATGACGGCGCCGGGGTGCTCACCTCGTACCGGGAGAGCCTTGGCCGGTATCCGGACCAGGTGTGGCGCTACGTGCTGGCGTGCCAGTGGCAGCGGCTGCACCAGGAGGAGCCGTTCGTCGGCCGCTGCGGGGAGGTCGGGGACGACCTGGGGTCCGCGGTGACCGCCGCCCGGCAGGTGCGCGAGCTGATGCGGCTGTGCCTGCTGATGCACCGGGTCTACCCGCCGTACGGCAAGTGGCTCGGCTCCGCCTTCGCCGCCCTGCCCGAGGCGGCGGAGCTCGGGCCGCTGCTGTCCGGCGCGCTGGCGGCGCGCGGCTGGCGGGAGCGGGAGCGGCAGTTGTCGCCCGCGTACGAACTGGTGGCGCGGATGCACAACGGCCTGGGACTGACGGAGCCGCAGGCACCGGCGGTGCGTCCGTTCCACGAGCGGCCGTTCCTCGTCCTGGGCGCCGAGCGCTTCTGCGCCGCGCTGCTGGCCACGGTCACCGAACCGGAGCTGGTGGCGCTGCCGCCGGTGGGGTCCGTGGACCAGTACGCCGACAGCACCGACCTTCTGGCCCACGGCTTCGCCGACCGGCGCCGCCGCTATCTCGCCCGGCTCGGCGGCCTCGTCACGTGACCGGCGGCGCCGGTGGCCGCTCGCCGCGCAGCCGGCGCAGCACCAGCAGGCCGCCGACGCCCGGGACGACCGCCCGCGCCCGGGTGCCGCGGTCGGTGCGCACCGGGGTCGTCGCCCAGGCGAGGACGACGACCGCGAGGTAGGCGGTGCCGTGCACGGGGCCGCCGAGGGTGGTGACGGCATCGGTGTGCACGGTGAACAGGTTGGCCAGCAGGGCCACGAGCGTGATCAGTTCGACGGCGGCGGCGATCCGCAGCGCGCGCACGGCTCAGGCCCCCGTGGTGGAGCCGGGGCGCACGATCATCAGCACGACGACGGCCGCCCACAGCAGGTTGAAGACCCCGGTGAGCATGGCCAGCCGGCTCGCCGCGGGGCGCATCCCGTCGCCCTCCGCTGCGGGGGCTCCGCCGCCCGGCCGGGCGAGGAGGCGCTGTTGTCCGGGCAGGATCGCGAAGGCGAGGAGGGCCGCGGCGCCGGCCGTCAGCGCGATCGAGGCGAGCAGCCAGGCGTCGGTCAGCACACCGAGTTGCGCGCCGGTGGCCACGCCGAAGGCGGGGACCGCCAGGCCCACGACCGCGTACGCGCGGCAGATGCGGTGCAGGAACGCGGCGGTCCCGTCGCGGTGCGCGGGGTCGGCCGCGGCCGGCTGCCGGACGATCCGGGGGAACACCGACGCCGCCACGGCGATCGGCCCGACGGCGAGTATCGCCGCGAGCACGTGTACGGACAGCAGGAACTTCGTCACCGCACCCTCCCAGAGGCTCAATATGTTGGCTACCAATACATAGCACACCAACAAGAGGAGGTAGGGTGGGTGCCCATGAGAGGCGATCCGGTACGCGGGCACTTGGACGGACTGCTGCTCGCCGCGCTCGAAGGCGGCCCGCTGCACGGGTACGCGATCATCACCGCCGTGCAGCAGCGCAGCGCGGGCGCGCTGGAGCTGCGTACGGGCACGGTCTACCCGGCTCTCAACCGGCTGGAGCGCACGGGCCTGCTGCGCAGCACGTGGGAGTCGGTGGGTGAGCGGCGGCGGCGCTGCTACGAGCTGACCGACGCGGGACGGCGGGCGCTGGCCGACGAGCGCACCGCCTGGCGGGAGTTCACCAGCGCGATCGGCTCGGTCCTGGACCCGGGCCGGGCGCCGAGGCCGGCGACGTGAGGGCCCGCGGCCACCGCGGCCTTCGCAGTGAGGCCGGCGACGCCGGCACCGCGGGCGGGTCCGGCGACGCTGACGGGGCCCCGGCCCGCACCGCGATCGAGGACCACCTCGCCGCCCTGGACACCGCGCTGTACGGGCCCGTGCGCGCCAAGTCCCGGATGCTCGCGGAGGTACGCGACGGCCTCGCCGACGCCGCCGACGCGTACGCCGACGCCCCGTCCCGCGCCGCCGCCGCGGCCCGCGCGGTGCGCGACTTCGGCACCGTCGAGGAGGTCGGACCCTCGTTCCAGCGCGAGCTGACCATCGCCCAGGCCCGGCAGACCGCCCGGGTCGTCGCACTCATCGTCCCGTTCCTGATGGCCTGCTGGTACCTGCTCGGGGCCACCGACAAGGACGCCGGCGGGCGGCTGCCCGCGGCCGTGCACGTACTCGTGGCCAACCTCGGCGGCCTCGCCGCGCTGACCGCGCTGCTCGCCGCCGGGTCGCTGGCCGCCACCGGCGGTGTCTCGCGCCGGCTGGCCACCCCGCGGCGGCTGCCGATCGTGGTGGCCTGGACGGGCACCACCGCGGCGGTGGCGCTCGCGGTCAGCGCGCTCACCCTGAGCGCCGGCGCGGTGCTGGCGCAGGACTGGCCGGTCAGCGCGCTGGCGGCGGCGCTCACCCTGCTCGCGCACACCCGGCTGGCCGCCTCCGCGCGCGCCTGCCGCCACTGCGCGCTGCTGGCCCGCTGACGTAACCGCCCGCCGGGCGCACCGGACCCCGCCGTCGGGACCCGGCACGGCGGAGCCCGGCGGCCGGAGCCCCGGCCCGCCCGCGGGCACGGGGTGTTGCCGCGTGCGCGGCAGCCCTTCAGATCCAGCCCTGCTGCCAGGTCCGGTGCGCCGCGGCGTGCCGCCGGGCCCGTGTGTCCGCTGACGGATCCAGGGAGGGGTCCCGGAATCCGCATGGCAGCCTGGGGCGGCCACGTCCGGACCGCGGTGGTCCGTCGCGGCCTTCGGTGATCCGGCGGTGCCCCAGGAGGGGAGTACGGCGTGCCAGGGTGGCGGGAGCGGCTGTTACCGGAAGGCCCGGTGCCCGCGCGGCAGCGCGGCCGGATCCAGTCGCCTGCGATGACGCCGGACGGGCGCCACGTGATCACCGGAGGCGGCGACGGGGCTCGGCGGCGGCACCCGCACCGGGACCCGGCCGCGCCGCCGGACACGGCCCGCGCCTTCCTTGAGGAGTGGCGCCCCCTCCCGCGGCGGCGCTCACCGCGGACGGCCACCGCCGTGTCACCGCGTCCCGTCACACCGGCGTGCCGCAGGTGTGGAACATGCCTTGGCCGGCCAAAGGGGCGTAGCCTGCGGCTTCATGGACGAACTCGCCGCGGCGGGCGGGCGCCGCGCCCGCGACCTGGGGCTGGTGACGGACCGGGGCACGCCCGGCCCCTGTGATGCGATCACCGACGTACCGGGCGTGCGCGTGGGACACGTGACACTGCGCGAGCCCCCGCTGCTGCACAGCGGCGTCACGGCGATCGTGCCCGGCGACGTACACCCGGGGGCGCCGCTGCCCGCCGGGGTGTTCGCCGGGAACGGGTACGGCAAGCTGATCGGCAGCACGCAACTCGCCGAGCTGGGCACGGTGGAGACGCCCGTGCTGCTGACCTCGACGCTGTCGGCGTTCCGGGCGGCCGACGCGCTCGTCGGCTGGATGCTGCGGCGGCCCGCGTGCGCGGACGTGACGAGCCTCAACCCGGTCGTCGGCGAGTGCAACGACGGCGTGCTGTCGGACTTCCGCGCCCGGCCGGTACGGGCGGAGCACGTACGCGCCGCGCTCGACGGGGCGGTCGGCGGGCCGGTCGCGGAGGGGTGCGTGGGCGCGGGCACGGGGGTGGCCGCGCTGGGCTTCAAGGCGGGCGTAGGCACCGCGTCGCGGCTGGTCGAGGCCGGTGGGCGGAGCGCGTGCGTCGGCGTGCTGGTCCAGGCGAACTTCGGCGGCACGCTGCGCGTTCTCGGCCGCACCGTCTCCCCCGCCGACATCGGCGTCCCCGGCCCGCAGGCCGCGCCGGAGGCGGGTTCGTGCATGGTCGTCGCGGCCACCGACGCGCCGCTGGACGCCAGGCAGTTGACCCGGGTGGCGCGGCGCGCGGTCTTCGCGCTGGCCAGGACGGGCGCGTCGTACGGGCACGGGAGCGGGGACTACGCCATCGCCTTCGGCGTACGGCCCGGCGGCCGGCCGCCTGCGGACGCCCAACTCGACCCGGTCTTCGAGGGGGTCATGGATGCCGTCGAGGAGGCGGTGCTCAACTCCCTGCTGGCCGCCATCACGACGACGGGTCCGAAGGGCCGTACCCGGCACGCCCTGCCGGCCGGCCGGCTGCTTCAGATGCTCGGCTCCCGCTGAACGCGCCGCACGGGCGCCGCTGGTTCAGCGGTCGCCGTCGGTCCACGCGGTCTCGTCCACGGGCTCGGCGGCGGGCTGCGGGGCAGTCTTCGGCTCGTTCTTGACGTCCGCCACCGCGCGGCGGCGTTCGCCGACCACGGGGGCGAGGAAGATCGCCGTGGCGACCAGGGCGAGGACGGCGATCATCGCGGAGCGGAGTCCGTAGTGGTCGCCCAGGAAGCCGAGGCCCGGCGGGCCGACCAGAAAGGCCGCGTACGCGATCATCGCCACCAGGCTCACCCGGGCCGTGGCGTTCGGGCCGGAGTCGCCGGCGGCGGAGATGGCGACCGGGAACCCCAGCGAGGCGCCGAGACCCCAGAAGAGGACCGCGGCGCCGGCGGCCACCGGGTGGTCGACGAAGATCACCACGACGAGCCCGAGCGCCGCGGAGATCGCGCTGGTGCGGATCACGAGGTAGCGCCCGAAGCGGTCGATGAAGAAGCCGCCGCAGAAGCGGCCGGCGGTCATGGCGGCGGCGAAGCCCACGTACACGAGCGATCCCAGCGCCGCGTCCAGGTCGTGGCCGTCGACCATCAACAGCGGCAGCCAGTCCGTCGCCGCGCCCTCCGCGAGCGCCATGGCCAGGACGACCGCGCCGATCAGCAGCAGCCGGGTGTCCTTGTACAGCGGCCGTCCGGCGGCCTGACCGCCGCTGCCGTCGGCGGCCTCCCCGGCCCCGTCGACGGCGTCTTCCGTGGCCGCCGGCCTGCCGGCGCCGCCGGGGATGTCGCCGAAGGAGGCGAGGAAGACCGCCAGCGCGACGCCGGCCATGAGGAGCAGATGCCACGGCACCGGGAAGCCGGCGGCCGTGGCCAGCATGCCGAGACTCGCGCCGACCACGGTGCCGAGGCTGAAGAACCCGTGCAGCGTGGTCATCACGGACCGGCCGAGCAGCCGCTCGACCTCCGCGCCCTCCACGTTCAGCGCGACCTCGCCCGACCCGCCGCCGAGGCCGAACGCGAAGAGCCCGGCGGTGACGAGCGCCGCCGAGGACGCCAGCGCCCCCGTGCCGACCCCTGCGACCCCGAGCACGATCAGCACCGTGCCGCCGCCGATCACCGGCCGGGTGCCCATCCGGGCCACGAGCGCCCCGGAGCTGACGATGCCGATCGTGGAGCCCACGGACAGGCCGAAGAGGATCAAGCCCATCTCGGCAGTGGACGCACCCAGCTCGTCGCGGACGTCCGGGGTGCGGGTCACCCACGACGAGAGCGCCAGCCCGGGTATGAGGAACATCAGCGACAGCGACAGGCGCCGGCGACGCAAGGCGGTGGCCATCGGAGGGCTCTCTTTCGAAGGGGTGGCTGTCGGCGCCGGGACGACGGACGTGCGGCAGAGCGGGGGACCGTGTCGCGGCACGGCTCCTCCCGCAGTCTCGTTCCGACCCCGCCGCGCGCTCAAACCCATATCGGCGCCTGGACCGCCTCCGGCATCGCACGGACGCACGGAGCCGGGACAGCGGCGCCCGGCCGGATTGCGCACCCCGTGCACCGACGGGTGATCGACAGAGTAAGGTAAGCCTTACCTCTGCCGCCGGTGGCGGGTGCATCCAGGAAGGTGTCAGGTCAGGATTCCGTGCGGTTATATCTGCTGGCGCGCAACCCCACCGACTCGGTCACGGACGGCTTCCTCCCCGCCGCGCGCCGCCTCGGCCTCGACGTCACCGTGCTCAGCGACCAGCCCGGCGCCCACCGGCGGCGCGCCCCGGAACCGGAGACCCTGGGCTGCGAGGTGCGCGACTTCCGCGCCGTGATCGGCCGCATCTCCGCCCACCACCGGCCCGACGCGGTGTTCACCAACAGCGACCACCTGCAGACGCAGGCCGCGCTGGCCGCCGACTACTTCGGCCTGCCCGCCAAGAGCTGGCGGGCCGCCCTCGCGACCAAGGACAAGGCGGAGATGCGCCGCCGGCTCGCCGCCGCCGGCGCCGACCCGGTGCGCGCGGCGGAGCTGCCCCCGGGAGCGGACCCGGCGGGACTGGACGTGCCGTACCCGTGCGTGGTCAAGCCGCGCGAGGGCGTCGCCAGCGAGGACGTGGTGCTGGCCGCCGACGAGGGGGAGCTGGTACGGCGGTGCGCGGAGATCCGGGCACGGCGGCCCGGCGAGGCCCTGGTGGTCGAGGAGTTCCTGGACGGCGAGCTGTACACCCTGGAGACGCTGGGCGACGGCCGCGTACGCCACCTCCTCGGCGGCTTCCACACCGAGCTGTCACCGCCGCCGTACTTCATCGAGGAGAGCATGTCCTACGTGCCCGCGCACCCCGCGCGGGTCACGGCCCAGGTGCTCGCGCAGCTCGACGCGCTCGGCGTCGGATTCGGCGCCTGTCACACCGAGTTCGTGGTGAGCTCCGGCCGGGCGCGGCTCGTGGAGGTCAACTACCGCGCCATCGGCGACCAGTGCGACCTGCTGCTCGCCCGGCTGCTCGGTGTCCCGCTCTTCGCGCACATCCTGCGCACGCACCTGGGCGAGCCGCTGCCCACGGACCTGAAGGTACGGACGGACGGGCGGGCGCGGCTGTCGTACCCGTGCGCCCGCTCCGCCGGGACGCTGACCGCCGCGCCGGGGCCGGCCGACCAGGTGGTGGACGGGGTGGAGCTGACGTACCGCCCGCTGCGCGCAGTGGGCGAGCGGCACGAACTGCACCGCACCAACCGCGATTTCCTCGGCGTGGCCCGCGGCATCGGCACGGACCAGCGGCGGGTGGACCGGGTGGTGGCCGGCTTCCTGGCCGCGCAGCGCTGGGAGATCACGCCGTGAGCGGGGCCGCAGCGGAGCCCGTGGACGGCGAGGAGACGGAGCTGACGCTGCGCGTGCTGAGCGCGTTGCTGCGCGAGGACGTGGCGGGGCTGCGCACCCGTACGACGGTCCACGAGCGGGCGGACGGGCGCTGGCTGCGCCTCGTGGACCCCGCCGGGCCGGGCGCGCTGCTGCTGCCCGTCGCGCCGGACGGGTTCCAGGGCGCGTACGGCGCGCGCCTGCCGCTGCTGCTACGCGAAACCGGCGGCCGGGTCAGCGAGGTCACCGGGCTCGACGCCGTCCTGGCGGCACTCGCCGGGCACGCCGCGCCCGAGGACCGCGGCGGCTTCGCCGACTTCGCCGCGGAGTGCCGGCAGAGCCTGGCCACGGCGCGCCTGCACACCGCCACCTGGGACGGGACGGCCGCGGCGCTCGCCGCACGGTACGGGCCGGACCCGGCCCGCTGGAGGGGCCACGCCGGGACGCTCGCCTACGACGCGCTCGCCGCCCGCCTCGACCACCCCGTCTACCCGGCCTCGCGCGGACGCGCCGGCCTCGGCGCTGCCCAGTTGCGTGCCTATGCCCCGGAGTTCCACCCCCGCTTCGCCCTGCGCTGGCTCGCCCTGCCGCGCGACGCCCTCACCCTGCGCGGGGCCCTGGCCCCCGCCGCCGCGCAAGGGCCGCCCGCCGGCTGGCCCGCCCCCTCCGCCCTCGGTCTGCCCGCCGCGCTGGACCACACCCATCTCGCCCTGCCCGTCCACCCGCTGACCGCCGGCGGACCGCTGGACGGTGCGCTGCGCGCCGCGGGCCTCGCCGGCCGGGCAGCCCTCGCCCCGGAGCCGTACCTGGAGGTGCTCCCGACCCTGTCGATGCGCACCGTCGCCTCGGCCGCCGACCCCCGGCTGCACCTGAAGCTCCCGCTGGCCACCGCCACCCTGGGACTGCGCAACCGGCGCACGATCAAGCCCGCCACCCTCGCCGACGGTGCGACCGTCCAGCGGCTTGTCGAGGAGGTCGTCCGGCGCGAGCCGCGCTTTCGCGGCACCGTGCTGCACGCCGACGAGACCGCCTACGCGCATGCCGGCCACGACCTCCTCGCCGCGCTGTGCCGCCGCCAGCCCTCCGGCCTCGACGGCGCCCTCGTCGTCCCGCTGGCCGCCCTGGCGGCCCCCGCGCCCGGCGGCCGGCTCGTCGTCGACCACCTGGCCGAACGCTGCCACGGCGGTGACCACCTCGCCCTCCTCGACGACCTCCTCACCCTCCTCTTCGACTTCCAGACCACGCTGTTCGGCTACGGCATCGCGCTGGAGTCGCACCAGCAGAACGTCTCGCTCGTCCTCGACCCGCCCGACCGCACCGCGGACGGCCGCCCGCGCGTCCGGCTGCTGTTCAAGGACGACGACGGCCCGCGCATCCACCTCGCGCGGCTGCGCGCCGCCCTCGGGCCCGGGGCACCGGGCCCCGGTGACTTCGCCGACGCCCGCACCCTGTGCGACGGCGACGGGCCGGTGGCCGACGTCTTCGCCACGATCACCGTCCACCTGTGCGCCGGCGCCTTCGCATTCGGCCTCGCCCGGCACGGCCGCGCCCCGCTCGCCGCCCTGCTCGCCCTCGTACGCGACCGCCTCGCCGAGGCCGTCGACCGGCTCGGCACCGGGCCCGGCGAACCGGGGGGCGTACTGCGCACGCACGTGCTGCGCGCCGGGCACCTGCCGGTGAAGGCGATGGTCAGCGCCGGGACGCTGCTGGCCAAGGAGCGCTCGGGGGCGGCCGACATCAACAAGCACTACACCACCGGCCCGAACTACCTTTGCGCCGGGCCCTCCCCGGCAGCGCCGCACGACACCGCCCCGTACCCGTCCGCCCCCTCACCCCGCCCCGGCTGGAACCGTTGATGCCCCTCACCGCCTCACCCGCCACCGTGCCCGCGACGGCCTCGCCCGCCCGGCCGCCCACCGCCGACGAGGCCGTGGCGCACACCCTTCTCAACTGCCTGCTGCGCGAGGTCTGCGGACCCGAGGGGCAGGCCACCGTCGACGGCGGCCGGCTGCTGCTGCGGCTGTCCAGGCGCGGCGTGCTGCTGCGCGTCGCGCTGCGCCGCGCCTCGCTGCTGGGCGCGCACCGCTTCCGCGGACCGGTCGCCGAGTGGCGCGACGGCGACTGGGCGCAGATCGGCTGGCGCCGGCTCGCCGAGCACGTGCAGGACGAGCTGACGGCACGTACGGGCGTGCGCAACGACGAGTTCCCCGAGCAGGTCGCCGCCAGCCACCGCGGTACGTCGGCGGCGCTGGCCGCCCTGCGCGATCGGCCGGCTCCCACGGCCGGCGCCGGGCCGCTCGCCGCGTATCTGCACTCCGAGCAGTCACTCCCCCTCGGCCACCGCTTCCACCCCACGCCCAAGGCCCGCGACGGCGGCACGGCCGCCTGGTCCGCCTACGCCCCCGAGGCCGGCGCCGCCTTCCCGCTGCGCCATCTCGCGGTCCGCGCCCACCTGGCCGCCGAGGAGACCGCACGCCCCGGCGCCGCCACCGCGCTCGACCGGCTCCGCCCGGTCCCCGACGGCTACCGCCTGCTGCCCGTCCACCCCTGGCAGCATGAACTCCTCTCCGGCCACCCGGCGCTGCGCGCCGCCCTCGGCCGAGGGGACGTCCTCGACCTCGGCACCGGCGGCCCGCCGTGCACCCCCACCGCCTCCGTGCGCACGCTGCACACCGGGGAGGGGTTCTTGAAGTTCAGCCTCAACGTGCGCATCACCAACTGCGTCCGCAAGAACTCCCGTTACGAGCTCTCCGGTGCCGTCGCCCTGACCCGGCTGCTGCGCCCCGCGCTCGACGCCCTCGCCGCCCGCCACCCCGCCGCCGCCCTGCTGCGCGAACCGGCCTACCGCACCCTGGCGCTGCCCGGCCCGGCCGGTACGCCGGATCCGGCGCTGCTCGAAGGGTTCGGGGTGATCGTCCGCGACGGGCTCACCGGCGTGCTGCACCCGGGCGTCACCCCGCTGCTCGCCGGTGCCGTCGCGGACGAGTACCCGACGGGTCCCGCGCATCTCTCCCGGCTCCCGGCCGCCGCCCACCCGCAGACGGCCCTCGACTGGTGGTCGGCCTATCTGGCGCTGCTCGTCCCGCCCGTCCTGGCCGCCTACTTCGACCACGGCGTGGTGCTGGAGCCGCATCTGCAGAACGTGCTGCTGTGCGTGGACCCCGAGGGCATGCCGGCACAGGTGGTCTTCCGCGACCTGGAGGGCACCAAGCTGCTGCCCGAGAGGCACGCCGGGGCGCTGGCCGCACTGCCCGCGCAGGTGGCGGGGCCGATGACGTACGACGCGACGCGCGGCTGGCACCGGGTGGTGTACTGCCTGCTGGTCAACCACATCGCCGACATGCTCGCCGTCCTCGCCGACCTGCACCCGCGTGCCGAGGCCGCGCTGTGGGCACGGGTACGCGCGGTGCTGCTGGACTGTGCCCGCGACCTGGGCGACCCGCCCCGGCTGCGGGCCCTGCTCGCCGGGGCGCCGCTGCCCGCCAAGGCCAACCTGCTCACCCGCTGGGGCCGGCGCGCGGACCGCGAGGCGGGCTACGTCCACCTGCCGAACCCCCTTGCCGCACCCGGACCCGACTCGCTTCGCCGGAGCCCCCGTTGACCGACCCGACCCCCGCGGTACTGGACCTCCTCGCGACTCTGGCACCCGAGGAACTGCCCGCGTACGTCTATGACCTGGCGGCCCTGCGCATCCACGCGGCGGCCGTACGTGCCGCCCTGCCGGCGTCCGTCGAGCTGTACTACGCGGCCAAGGCCAACCCCGAACCCCCGGTTCTGACCGCGCTCGCGCCGTACGTCGACGGCTACGAGGTCTCCTCCGGCGGCGAACTCGCCCACGTCGCCGGCGCCGTGCCCGGCCGGCGCCTCGCCTTCGGCGCACCCGGCAAGACGCCCGGGGAGCTGGCCGCCGCACGCGCCGCGGGTGTGCACCGCGTGCATGTCGAGAGCCTGCACGAGCTGCACCTGCTCGGCGAGCAGACCGCGGGCGACGCGCCAGACGCGGGAGCGGACGTCCTGCTGCGGGTCAACATGCCCGTCGCCGACGGCTCGCTGGCGGGCAGCGCGCTCGCGATGGGCGGCCTCCCGTCCCCCTTCGGCCTGGATCCCGCCGACGCGGAGGAGGCCGCGCGGCTGCTCGCCGCGGGTACCTACCCGCGGCTGCGGCTGCGCGGCGTGCACGCGCACCTGGCCAGCGGGCTCGACGCGCCGCGGCTGCTGGGCGTGGCGCGCGCGGTGGTGGCGGGGACGCTGCGGCTCGCGGCACGGGCGGGGCTCGACGCGTCCGGGCTGGAGGTCGACGTCGGCGGGGGGATGAGCGTCGACTACGCGGCCCCCGAGAACCGGTTCGACTGGCGCGGCTACGGCGCGGGGCTGGCGGAACTGGCCGCGGAACACCCCGGGCTGACGCTCCGAATCGAGCCGGGGAGGGCGCTGACCGCATACTGCGGCTGGTACGCGACCGAGGTGCTGGACGTCAAACGCAGCCATGGCGAGGAGTTCGCCGTGGTCCGCGGCGGCACCCACCACCTGCGCACCCCCGCGGCCAAGGGCCATGACCAGCCCTGCACCGTCCACCCGGGGCCCCGCCCGTGGCCGCATCGGTGGCCCCGGCCGGCGGCGCGCGGGACGTCGGTCACGGTCGCGGGGCAGCTCTGCACGCCGAAGGACGTGCTGGCGCGGGGCGTGGCGGCGGCGGGGCTGCGCGCCGGGGACCTGGTGGTGTTCTCGCTGGCGGGCGCGTACGCCTGGAACATCTCGCACCACAATTTCCTGATGCACCCCCGTCCCGGCTTCCACTTCCTCGCAGGGCACGCGTGAGCCCACCGGGGGTCAGCGGCCGAGGAGGTGCCGCCCGCGGGCGGTGAGCCGGTGCACCACGTGTGTGCCCGCGCGCTCGCTCCACACCAGGCCGGCGCCGCGCAGCACCGTCAGATGACCGCTCACGGTCGACGCCGGCATGCCGAGGCGGGCGGCCACGGACCCGGTGGTGGCGGTGGCGGCCAGCGCGTCGAGCACCCGGGCGCGGGCGGTGCCGAGCAGCGCGGCGAGCGCGGCCGGCGGCCGGACGGGGCCGGGCGTCTCCGGGTGGCGGCGTACCGGATAGACCACCACCGGCGGCAGGCTGGGATCGGCGACGGCGATCGGCGCGGTGTGGCAGAAGAAGGAAGGGATCAGCCGTACGCCCCGGCCGCGCAGCCGAAGGTCGTAGTCCACCGGATACGGCGCGGACAGCACCCCGTCGCGCCACCGGAACGGCCGCAGCGTGCCCAGCACCGCGGGCATCCCGCCGTCCAGCGCGGCCATCCGCCACTCGCGGTCCGCGGCGATCGTGGCCTCCACCTCGCTCCATTCCGGCACGATCAGCCGCGCGTGGAACTGCCGTACGGCGTCCGCGATCCGGGCGAGCTGCGCCCGGTCCCCCGCCGCGAGCCGCCGGGTCCAGGCAGGCAGCGGCCGGTGCCGGGCGGCCTCGCGCAGTTCGCGGGCGAGTCGCCGGCCCGGCGTGGCGAGGAGCGTCTCCAGCGCCGCGGACAGGCCCTCCTCGGACTCGACGGGGGTGAGGAAGTCGGGGAAGTACGCGGCGTCGGCGGGCGCCAGGTCCCGCAGCAGCCGGCAGGCGGCGCGCAGTTCGCCGCCGTGCAGCCGCGCTGCGGCACGCCGCCGCCACGGGCGCAGCCGGGCGGGCAGGCGGGCCGGGGGCGTGCTGAGCACGTGCAGCCCGAGGATCGCCTCCCACATGGGATCGGCGGTCCCGGTCAACTGCACGTGCCGGAAGTCGCGGTCACCGAAGTGGATACGGAGCGTGCCGGCCATCCCCGAAGGTTAGGGCCTGTCGCCCGTCTCCCGCCCGCCTTCGGCGGTGGCGGCCCCGGGCGCACGCGCCGTGGGGGCCCGAGGCAGGTGTCCTCGCCGTTGCCGGACGGACGGAGCAGCGCGGGGCACGCGGGCGGCGCGGCCCCGCGAACGACTCGCACCGCCCTCCGTACCGCCCCCGCCCCGGGAGACGACGCGGGATCGACGACCGTCCCGCGGCGCCCGCGGCGGCGCGCGCCGTGGGCTTTTCGACCGAGCCGGAAAAGCCTTCCCCGCCGCGCGGCGGGCCCCCGCCTACGATCCGTGGCCGGACACGGACGCGACGAACCCGGGCCGGCGGACCCCGGCCCGGAGTCAGGTATCGACACGGCCCAGGAGGTCATGGTGAGCGAGATCCGTCCCACCCGCCGACGCGTTCTCAAGGCCGCGGGCGGCCTCACGGCGGCGCTGGCCGCCGGCGGCGCAGGCGTCCTCGCCTCGGCTGCGCCGGCAGGCGCCGCGGACGACGGCTTCGGCCTGCGGATCGTCGACCGCAACGAGTCCGACCCGCGGATGTGGTACTACCGGTTCGCGACGGACGCGATCGGCTGGGACCCCGGCGTCAACGTCCTGCTCCCCGACGGCTACCACGACAGCGGGCTGCGTTATCCGGTGCTCTACCTGCTGCACGGCGGCGGCACCGACGCGGACTTCATCCAGTTCGACCGGCTCGGCATCCGCGCGCTGACCGCCGGCAAGCGCGTCATCGTCGTGATGCCGGACGGCGGCCACGCCGGCTGGTACTCCAACCCGGTCTCCTCCAACGCCGGGCCGCGCAACTGGGAGACGTTCCACATCGCCCAGTTGCTGCCGTGGATCGACGCCAACTTCCGTACCTACGCCGAGTACGACGGCCGCGCCGTCGGCGGGTTCTCGATGGGCGGCTTCGGTGCGCTGAAGTACGCGGCCAAGTACTACGGGCACTTCGCCTCGGTCAGCTCCCACTCCGGCCCGGCGAGCCTGCGCCGGGACGCCGGGCTCGTCGTGCACTGGGCGAACCTGTCGTCGGCGGCCGTGGAGCTGGCCGGCGGCACCGTCTACGGCGCGCCGCTGTGGGACGAGGCGCGGGTCAGCGCCGACAACCCGATGGAGCGCCTCGGCAGCTACCGCGACAAGCGGGTGTTCCTGGTCGCCGGGACCAGCCCCGACCCGGTGAACTGGTTCGACACGGCCAACGAGACCCAGGTGCTCGCCGGCCAGCGGGAGTTCCGCGGCGCCCTCGCCGGGGCGGGCATCCCGCACGAGTGGCGCGAGGAGGCAGGCGGGCACGTCTTCCGCCCGGAGATGTTCCGCCAGGACCTCGTCGGCATCCTCGCCCGGCTGCGCAAGGCGTCACCCTGACGCGTACAGGCAGAGCAGCCGTACGCGCACCACCCCCCACCCGCAAACCCCCCACCTCAGGAGTCCCGATGCACCTGTCCCGCACGCCACGCTCGCCCCGCCCGGGCCCGGTACCGATCGCCCTCGCCACCGCGCTCGCGGCCACCACCGCCTGCGCCGTGTTCGCCGCCCCGGCGCAGGCCCGGCCGGCACCCGGCACGGGACCGGCCGTGGCCTCCGTACTGGAGCACGGCACGGCCTCGGGCACCGCCGTCGTCAGCGGGCACAACCGCCCCGGTACCCGGCTGCACATCGACGGCGAGCGGACCGCGGCGGCGCGCACCCTGGACGTCGACTACCAGGTCCAGGAGACGGGTTACTGGTGCGGCCCCGCCGCCACCCGCATCGCGCTGTCCGCGCGCATCGCCCCGCCCGGCCAGGCCGACCTGGCCGCACAGCTCGGCACCACCGAGGCCGGGACGGACCACATCAGCCAGGTCACCGGCGTCCTCAACGCCAACCTGGGCACCGGCTGGTACGAGACGAAGGAGATGCCGAACGACCCGCCCACGCAGGCACAGCGTGACCTGCTGTGGCAGGACGTCGTGCTCGACATCGACAACGGCTACCCCGTCGTCGCGAACATCGTCGCCCCGCCCGGCAACCAGCCGCCCGGCTACCCGCCGGACCAGACGATCTACCACTACTTCACCGTGATCGGCTACGACGACGCCCAGGGCACCGTCCTCATCGCCGACCCGGCGTCCTTCGGCGGCAACCAGATCTACTGGCTCTCCTTCGACCAGCTCGCCACGCTCATCCCGCCGAAGGGCTACGCCGCCTGACGCCGCCGGGTGTGCCGGGGCCCGTCCTGCGGAGGGCGGGCCCCGGCCGCTCTCACCTGCGCCGGGGAAGGCCGCGCAGGATCTTGCCCTCCGTCGACAGCACGTAGTCGTCCCCGTCGAAGCGGGGGGTGCGCGCGAACATCAGGTACAGGTACTTGAAGTTCTCCGCGAAGGCGTACGCGGGGAACAGGTCGCCCTGGCGCATCGGCGAGGTCGTCACGTCCTCCAGGATCGTGTAGCCGCCGGGGACACGGGCGTGGGCCTTCATGCCCTCGAAGTACTGCCACGCCGTACGGCGGTAGAAGTCGTCCCTCGTCAGCCAGTACAGGTCGAAGGCGCCGTTGACGTACTCGGGCCGGAACTGGTTGCCCGGCGAGGTCGGGGTCATGGTGCTGTAGTCGATCTCCTCGGGCAGCACCGGCCAGCGCTGCAGGACCGACTCCCACGAGCGGTGGTAGCGCTCGCCCAGGCGCCGGTCCCCGCCCTTGGCGACCAGGCCGCCCCAGAACGACGCCAGCTCGGACTGGCGCCGGCCGGTGGTCTCGCCGGTGGCGAAGTCGACCTGGCGGTACCAGACATGGCCGTCCCACTCCTCCACAAGGTGCTCGGTCATGGCGCCGTTGAGCAGCCGCCACCAGCGCAGACAGTCCCGGTCGCCGAACAGCTCCCACGCACCCCACAGGTACTCGTAGAAGGAGTCGACCGGCGGGTTCGGACCCTGGTCCGTCGGGTCGGTCCAGCGCCCGGTCTCGACGTCGAGCCGGGTGCCGAGGAGGTCGAGCGAGGAGCGCCGGTCGAGCACGGCCCGGTAGGCGCGCTTGGCCGCCTCGTAGTACTTCCCGTCGCCGGTGAGCTTCGAGAGCATCCCGAACTCAAGGATGTTCGTGCCGATCTCGGCGAGCGGCGGCGTGGTGCCGTGGACCTCGCCGGTGTGCAGGTTCGCCCGGGTGTACGGGATGCCGGTGGGCGACTTGGTGAACGCGGGCAGCAGCCGGTCGGTGATGTCGACGCACTGGTCGAGCAGCGACTGCCGGCCGGTGACGAGGTGGCCGGCGAGCAGCCCGCCGACGAGCCGGATGATGGATTCGAAGACGTGGAAGTCCGCGTCGATGTCGAAGTCGAGGTTCGCTTCCAGCCAGTCGGCGGCCTCTGTCAGGTCGTCGTCCAGCTCCATCACGTACAGCGTGTCGAGGGCCTCGATGATGGACAGGCCCACGGGGTGGCCCTCGGCGAAGAACTCGCTCGACGTGCCGGAGACGGGCCTGACCTCGTCGTGGCCCCAGGCGGCGGCGCGGTAGCCGTTCCAGGCGTGCAGGAACTCGGCCCGGATCTGACGCGCGGCGTGCGGCCCCGCGGGTACGCGGACCGCGGTCGCGGGGTGCGCCGCCGGGCCCGGCAGGGCCTGGGCCGGCCCGGCCTGCGCGAGGGCGCCGGCTCCTGCGGCGGACGCCGCGGCCGCTGCTGCCAGCAGCCGGCGGCGGGAGAGAGGGGTGCGGTGCTGTGCGGCGGTGCCCATCGATGCTGCCCCTTCGCGGTGTGGACGCGCCCCCGACGCGCCTGACATCGTTGTCACGTGGTCGTGCATCGAGGCTAGCGGGACTTGGGTTGGTGTCAATGGGGCCTGCGGAGTGTCGTGGGGCCTCGGAGGCGGATCCCGCCGCGCGTGCCGGGCGCGCCGCTCGGCCCGTAGGGCAGCGGGCGTACGCGTCCCGGGTGCCCCGCGCGAGTCCTCGCGGCGACGGGCGCCTGATGGGGCATCATCTTGGGCCATGACGGACTCCGCACGCGCCGCCGGGGGCGGGCGGGTGGCACACGGCCGGGTGCCGATGACCGGTCGTGATCCCGGCGAGCGCGGCCGGGCCGTCACGCCGCTGGAGCTGCTGTTCGACCTGACCTTCGTGGCCGCCGTCGGCACCTCCGCCCACTTCCTCGCCGAGCTGGCGGCCGGCGGTCTGGCCGGGCGGGCGGTCACGGCGTTCACGCTGGCGATGTTCGCGATCAGCATCGCGTGGATCAACTTCAGCTGGTTCTCGTCCGCGTTCGGCACGGACGACTGGCTCTACCGCTCGCTGACGATGCTCCAGATGATCGGGGTCGTCGTCTTCGCGCTCGGCCTGCCGGCGATGTTCCACTCCGTGGAAGAGGGCGGCCATCTGGAGATCCGCGCGATCGTCATCGGCTACGTCGTGATGCGGATCGCGATGGTCGCGCAGTGGTGGCGGGCGGCACGGGAGTCTCCCCAGTACCGCGACGTGGGGACGGCCAGCATCCGGTGGACCACGATCGCCCAGGCCGGCTGGCTCGTGGTGGGGTTCACCGGGCTGACCTTCACCCAGGTCTTCGTCCCCTACGCGGTGCTCACCATGCTGGAGCTGCTGATTCCGGTGCTCACCCAGGGCAGTGCGGGCGGGACGCCCTGGCACCCGCACCACGTCGCCGAGCGGTACGGCCTCTTCGCGATCATCACCCTCGGCGAGGTCGTCGTCGGCACCGTCGCCTCCTCCCGCGGCCTTCTCGGCGGTCCGGACGGCACCGAGTGGTCGGCGAACGCCGTTGCCGTGGTCGTCGCCGGCATCGGTCTGACCTTCGGCATGTGGTGGGTGTACTTCCTCACACCTTTCGGCGACATCCTGGCGTACCGGCGCACCACCGGGTACCTCTTCGGCTACGGGCACATCCCGGTGTTCGCCGGTATCGCGGGCGCCGGCGCCGGGCTGCACGTGGCCGGGCTGTACCTGGAGCACGACGCGGCGATCAGCGAGCTCGCGGTCGTGCTGTCCCTGGCGCTGCCCACCGGTCTCTACGTGATCGTGGTCAAGGCGCTGCACCTGCTGCTGCTGTCCGCCAGGGGTTTCTTCCACCTCATGCTGGTCTCGCTCACCCTGGTGGTGCTGGGCGCGGCGGTGCTGATGGCCGTGCTCGGGGCGCCGGTCGCGGCATGCCTGCTGGTCGTGATGCTCGCCCCGTACGTCAACGTCGTCGCCTACGAGACCGTCGGCCACCGGCACCAGCACCGGCTGCTGGCCGACCTCAAAGCCCGCCGTTCCCCGTCGTGATCAGGAACTTGCCCACCGCCACCAGCAGCCCGAAGAGCACCGCGACGCCGATCAGCACCACGGACAGGCCGCGCGCCGCGCGCTGCGAGCGCCCCGACAGCCGCCGCGGCGAGTCGTCGGCCTGCCGGAAACCGGCGGCCACCACCCCGGCGCCGCCCAGCGTCACGGCGGCAGCCACCCACCACCACTCCACGTCCGTCCCCTCCCCGGTTCCGCTCCCGGACGCCCGTCCCGTCCTCCCCGCCGCCCTACTCCTCGCGGCTGCGCAGTTCCAGGCCGAGCGCCCGGAACTGCTCCACGGGCCGGTGGTAGCCCCGCTCGATGTGGTGCACCCCGCGCAGCGTCGATCCGCCGGTGGCGACGGCCGCCGCCAGCACGGCGGAGAACCCGGCGCGGATGTCGGGCATCGTGACGTCCCCGCCGCGCAGGCTGCTGACACCGCGCACGACCGCGGAGTGCAGGGCGCCGGTGTCGTGGTAACGGCAGGCGGGGCCGCCCAGGCAGGTGTCGTACACCTCGATCTCGGCGCCCATGCCCTGCAGCGCGGAGACGTAGGCCAACCGGTTCTCGTACACGGTCTCGTGCAGCACCGACATCCCCTCGGCCTGCGTGAAGAGCACCATCAGCGGGGTCTGCCAGTCGGTGGCGAAGCCCGGGTGGGTGTCGGTCTGGACGGCCGCGGGGCGCAGCCCGCCGGGGGCCGACGCCGTGATCCACTCGTCGGTGATCTCGAACCGGGCGCCCATCCGCGCCAGCGTCGTGATCGGCGTCACCAGCCGGTCCTGCGGGCAGCCGTGCACCCGCACCTCTCCCCCGGTGACCAGCCCCGCGACCAGGTAGGAGAACGCCTCGATCCGGTCGCCGCCGAGCCGGGTGGTGGCGCCGCCGAGCGTGTCGACGCCCTCGACGACGATGCGGCGGTCCGGGTAGAGGGAGATCCGCGCGCCCATCCGCTGGAGGAAGAGCGCCAGCTCGACGATCTCCGGCTCGGTCGCGGCATTGCGGATGACGGTGCGGCCCTCGGAGCGTACGGCGGTCAGCAGCACCGTCTCGGTGGCGCCGACGCTGGGGTACGGAAGGTCGACGCGGGTGCCGCGCAGCCGGGCGGCACGGGCGTGGATGCCGTCCTCGGCCAGTTCCACCTCGGCGCCGAAACGGCGCAGCGCGTCCAGGTGGAAGTCGACCGGCCGGCGGCCGATGGGGTCGCCGCCGACCATCGGCACGAACGCCTCGCCGGTCAGGTGCAGCAGCGGCCCGAGCAGCAGGATCGGGATGCGGTTGAGCCCGGTGAACGCCTTGTCCACGCTCGGATCCGCCACCGGCCCCGGCACGACCGTGACCTCGCCGTCGGTGCGCTCGACCTTCATGCCCACGTGCTCCAGCATCCGGGCGGTGATGCCGACCTCGCCGACGTCGGGCGCGTTGCGTATGGTGCTCGGCCCGGAGCCCAGCATCGCGGCCACCATGTGCTTGCTGACCGCGTTCTTCGCCCCGCGCACGGTGACGTCACCGCGCAGCGGTCCGGACGGCTCGATCTGCCACAGCTTCCCAGTCACCCGTGCAGCCTACGACCGCGCCTCCGGGCCCTCTCCCCCGCCCCCGTACCGCCCACCCCCGCAGCTCACGGCGCCGCTGTCCCGATTCGGCGAGTAAGACCGCTGCCCGGCCCGCGGCGACCAGTCCGGTGCCATGCCGCCCGCCGGTGACCGTAGGCTCGCGCGATGACGATCACCTACGAGTGGCGCGGCGACGTCGGCAACGCCGACGTCAATGCCCTGCACGCCGAAGGCTTCCACCACCGCATCCTGGACACCGACTGGCGCGCGCAGCTGGACCGCCACAGCCTCGGCTGGGTGTGCGCCCGCGACGGCGACGCGCTCGTCGGCTTCGTCAACGTCGCGTGGGACGGCGGCGTGCACGCCTTCCTCCTGGACACCGTCGTGCCGGCGGCCCGGCGGCGCGAGGGCATCGGCGCCGCGCTGGTCGCGGAGGCGGTCGCCGGGGCCCGCGCGGCCGGGTGCGAGTGGCTGCACGTCGACTTCGACGAGGGGTTGCGCCGGTTCTATGTCGACGGCTGCGGCTTCCGGCCGGCACCCGCGGGCCTCATCCGGCTCGCCGGCTGACCCACGGCGACCGCGGCGAGAGCGCGGCTCCACCGCGCGGCCACCGGCTTTCGCCGGGGCCGCCCCTTCACATGTCGCCCATGGGCGGCTTTGCGCCGTTGCCCGGCCGGTGGCCGCACCCGGAGGATGAGCGGACGTCGGGGCGCCGTGAAGCCGCCAGGGGAGGCCGTATGAGGTCGAGCAGCCGTATCCGTCGCGTATCGGCCGTCGTGGGCGGCGCGTTCGCGCTCGTCGTCGCCTTACCGCACGCCGCCTCGGCGGCCGTTGCTCCGCCGCAGGCGCTGCCGGCGAACGCGGACGGCCTGGAGCAGACCTTCCAGCCCGCGTACGACTACGACACCGACGGCTGTTATTCCACCCCCGCCATCGGCCCGGACGGCACCGTCAACCCGGGCCTGGAGCCGGGCGGCGCCCTCGACGGCGACTGCCGGGACGCCGCGGACCTGGACAACACCAACGGCTACTCGCGCGCGAAGTGCAACAACGGCTGGTGCGCCGTGGTCTACGGCCTGTACTTCGAGAAGGACCAGGCCCTGCCCGGCACCGGCCTCTTCGGGCACCGGCACGACTGGGAGCACGTCGTGGTGTGGATCCAGAACGACCAGGCGCAGTACGTCTCGACCTCGGCGCACGGCGACTTCTCCACCTACCCGCGCGATCAGATCCGGTGGGACGGGACACACCCCAAGGTCGTCTACCACAAGGACGGCATCGGCACCCACGCCTTCCGCCCCGCCACCGGCAACGACGAACCGCCGGAGAACCACCAGGGCGCCTGGCAGTTCCCCGACCTGGTGGGCTGGAACGGCTACCCCGCGGGCCTGCGCGACCGGCTCGCCACGACGGACTTCGGCAGCGCCAACTTCGGGCTGAAGGACTCCTCCTTCGTCTCCCATCTGCGCAAGGCACTGCCCGCGGGCATCCCGTTCGACCCCGGTGCCCCGTAGCCCGCGGGCGCGTTCTGCGGCCTGTCACTCACCCAGCATCCGCAGGTGCTTCTTCTCGATCGTCGCGGTGAGCAGCAGGTCGGTGATGAGGTTGTGGTTGAGGGCGTTCCCCACGGGCGGCGGTACGTCCTTGGCCAGCATCCCCGGCACCCCGTCACGGCTGAGCTTCTTGCGCACCCCGGCGACGATGTGCGCGGCGCTCTTCTCCGTCCAGTTGCGCGCCGGGTCCAGCCGCCTCAGCTCGTCCGCGACCTGCGCCCAGGTCAGCGGCTGGGGCTGCGGGTCGCCCTGCAGATAGCGCTGGGCGAGGCAGACGAGCACCAGCAGTTCCTCGTCGTCGAGGTCGCGCTCCTCGCCGAGGGTCGACTCCTCCTGCACGGTCGGCCCTCCGATCGTGCCGCCGGGTCTGGCCGCGGATATGCGTACCTCCAGCAGGTGGTCCTGGCGGGGCGAGACGACGAACAGCGGGGTGTAGCCGGCGGGCAGGAACGCCTGGTCGCCGCCGTGCACCAGCCGGGAGTCGGGGAAGCGGATCGGCCGCCTCCCGGTGTTGGTCAGCACCCAGCGCGCGTACTCCCTGGTCAGCATCCCCTGCCGGCGGCTGACGTGCTTGTCGCCGCCGCCGACGCAGACGTGCACCTCGGGCTCGTTGCGACCGAACACCACCGGGAAGCCGGCGTCCGGGGCCACGCTCATCCCGCCGTTCGAGCCGAGCACGAAGAGCGTCTCCGGCTGCGGCGGCGCGTCGGCGGGAGGAAGCCCTCGGCTCAGGCTGCCGACTTCCTTCGGCAGCAGAGTGATCTTGCTCGCCATGGCGGGTTACCCCCTTCTCCGGGTGACTGCGCCTCACCGTAACCATCCCCGTCCCGGAGGGGTCCCGGGCTCGGGAGACTAGGCGCGCGCATCGGCGGACGGGACGGCGAAGGCGACCTCGCCCCCGGCCTCCGCGGTGTACGGGCCGGGGCCGCGCACCGCGGCGGGGATCCCGGGGCTGGGCGAGCGCTGGGACGTCTGCCGGCGGCCGTCGACGTGGATCTCGTAGGTCACCTCGCCGAAGTGGGACAGCTCCAGGCTCCAGGCGGCGGACCCGTTCTCCCGGGGAACCTCGACGGTCTTCCGCCAGGGCAGGGCCACCTCGGTGAGCGTCACCGGCTTGCGGTTGACGGAGTACGTCATCTCCTGGACGGGTCCGTCGCCGGTGAGGACGAACTCGACCGCGACCGGTTCGAGCGGCGGCGGGGGCTCGGGCTCCCTGACGTCCGGGGCGGAGTCATGCTCCGCGGTACGGGCGTCGTTCCCCGCCTCCCGGCTCGGTGGTTCCTCGCGCAGGGCGAGCAGGACGACGGCGCCGGCGCCGGCCGTGAGCGCCGCGGCACCGCCGAGGAGCAGGCGCCGGCGCGGCGACCCGGTCGGCGCCAGCGGCGGGTTGGCGGCCTCGCCGGCGTGCGCGTCGATCGCCGCGAGGACCGGCGCGGGCAGCCAGGCGGCACCGGGCGGCGGGGCGTCCCGTCCCGGGTCCGCGGCGAGCCGGGCGCCGATCGCGGCCGGCGTGGGGCGTTCGGCGGGCTCCAGCCGGCGGCAGTCGGCGATGAGCTCGCGCAGGGCGTCGTCGTCCTCGGCGCGGGGCTGTTCGTCGGACTCGGTGCCGCCGCGGGCGTAGGCGTAGGCGAGCGTGGAGCCCAGCGAGTACACGTCGGTGGCCGGCCCCGCTTCGGCACCGGCGACCTGCTCCGGAGACATGAAGCCGGGCGTGCCCGCGAGCGCGGCGGGCTGCGCCGCGGCGGCGATGCCGAAGTCCACGAGCTGGGGCCCCTCGGCGGTGAGCAGCACGTTGGCCGGCTTGACGTCGCGGTGGACGACCCCGGCGCGGTGCACGGCGGCCAGCGCCTCCGCGAGCCCGGCGGCCAGACGGCGTACGGAGTGGGCGGGCAGCGGCCCGAACCGCTCCACCGCCTCGTGCAGCGAGACGGACGGCACGAACTCCGTCGCCATCCACGGCACCTTGCCGCCGGGGTCGGCGCCGACGACCGGCGGGCTGTGCACACCGCCCGCGGCGGTGGTGGCCGCGACCTCGCGGACGAAGTGGTCCCGGCCCTCCGGCCGGCGCAGCCGCTCGGGGTGCACGACCTTGACGGCCACCAGGCGCCCGCCGCGGGAGCGGCCGAGATAGACGACGGCCGTGGCTCCGCTGCCGAGCCGCGCGAGGATGCGGTGTCCGCCCAGCGAGCGGGGGTCGTCGTGCTCAAGGGGCTCCACTCGTGCCTCCGTTACGCCGCCGTTCGGTGGGGGGTCTGAGGGCTTGTACGTACCCGTCGGGGAGGCCGGCGAAGACCAGCCCGGCGGTGGCGGTGACGGCCTGGACGTACTCCGCGCCGTCGTACGTCCACAGGACGCTGCGGTCGGCCGGATCCAGAGCGTACAGCCGCTGCCCCCCGCCCGTGGTGCCGTCTTCGGTCACGCTCCCCCGGACGTGCAGGGCACCGCCGGCGAGGCCGACGAACTCCGCGTCCGGCAGGGCCCAGACGGTAGCGCCGTCGTCCGCGCGCAGGGCGCAGAGCCGGCGGTTCTCGCTGACGAACAGCATGCCGGCGCCGGCGGCGTGGACGGTGCTGGGGTACGTCAGGCGCTCACGCCAGGCGACCCGACCGTCCGGGGTGAGCACGACGAGACTGAGATAGGCGTCGCAGACGAAGACGAGGCCGTCCGCGGCGAGTACGGCGGTGGTGTTCTGGGCGGGGCGGCTCCACCGCTTCTCGCCGTCCGCGGCGTCGAACGCGGTGACCTCCTCGCCGTCGTCGGCGAGGAGGAGGCCGGAGCCGACGGTGAGGGAGAAGGCCGTGGTCTCGTGGGACCAGCGTTCCTCGCCGCTGCGGCTGTCCAGCGCGACGACGCCGTCGGCGGCGACGTAGGTGAGCCCGCCGGCGGCGACCACGGCGTCCACGAAGCCGAACTCCGCCGCGTGCGACCACCGTTCACCGCCGGAGGCGGGGTCGAGGGCCCGGACGCGCTGGGTCTCGGCCCCCGGCGGGCCGACGAGGTAGGCCCCGCCGCCCCCCGCGGCGAACTCGCCGTCGTCGCCGGAGCCCCAGCGGCGCCGCCACAGCTCTTTGCCCGTACGGGGGTCGAGGGCCTGCACGCCGCCCTTGTCACCGCCGTGGGCGAAGAGCACCCCGCCGGCGGTGTGGAGGCCGGTGGGATGCTCACCGCGGTAGCGGGCCCGTTCCCGCCAGACCTCCCCGGCCCGGGGCGGCGACGCGGCCGGGGTGCCGGAGTCCCGGCCCCGGCCGCCGTCGCCGGACGGCGGGGAGTCACCGGACCCGTCGAGCAGCGGACGGGCGAGCGCCGCCGCGCCGGCGAAGCCGGTGGCGGTCAGCCCGAGGAGGAGGGCACGGCGGCGGGCGCCGCGGGTGCGGTTGCCCGGAGCAACGGACGGGCCGGTCCCGCCGCGGCGGTCTCCCGGGCCCTTCTCCCCCGCCGCCCCCCTCCCGCCGGTCGAGCCGGTCCAGCCGGTGGCCGCCGTCTCGGCGAACGGGTCCGCGGTCACCTCCCCGGGCCGTACGGCGCGCGCCGCGCCTGACCGCGGCCACGGCTCGCGGGCGGTGCGGGCGTCGATCTCCTCCGCGAGCGGCGCGGGCAGCCAGCGCGTGCCGTGCACGCTCGCCGCGGGCTCCCCGAGCAGGTCGAGCAGCGCCGACGCGACCGGCCGCCGGCGCGGCTCCGCGCGCAGGCAGGCCGCGACGACGGACCGCAGCCGGCGGTCCGTCACACCCCCGAGGTCTGCCTGCCCGCGCTGGATACGCTGCAGCGTGCCGGCCCGGTCGCCCGCGTCGAACGGCGCCCTGCCCGCTGTCGCGTACGCGAGCACCGAGCCGAGGGCGAACACGTCGGCCGGCGGCCCGGCGCGCCCGCCCGCGGCCTGCTCCGGCGACATGAATCCGGGGGTGCCGATGAGCGCGCCGTCCTGGGTGAGGGTCGCGGAGTCCTCGGGACGGGCGATGCCGAAGTCGATGACGCAGGGGCCGCGGGGGGTGAGCATGATGTTGCCGGGCTTGAAGTCACGGTGCACCAGACCGGCGCCGTGGATTCCGGCCAGCGCCTCCGCGAGTGCGGTGGCCAGCAGCCGCACCACGGCGGCGGGCAGCGCGCCGAACGTCCTGACGGCCTCGTCGAGGGAGAGGCCCGGCAGGTATGCCGTCGCCAGCCACGGCTGCTCCGCGTCCGGGTCGGCGTCGACCAGCGGCGCGGTGTACGCGCCGGTCACCGTGCGGGCGGCGGCGACCTCGCGGCGGAAGCGGGCCCGATAGCGGCCGTCGCCGACCAGCCGGGGCCGTACGACCTTGACCGCCACGAGCGTCCCGGCGGGCGAGCGGCCGAGATAGACGACGCCCATTCCGCCGGCGCCGAGCCGCTTCAGCACGCGGTACCCGCCGATCTCCCGCGGATCCCCGCGCTCCAGCTCCGCCAACGCGCCCTCCCGTCCGCGTCCCGGCAGCCGTGCCCGTGCCGTGCTCCTGCCGACCAGCCGAAGCGTAGGCCCACCGGGCCGCCTCCGGTGATCCGCGGATGGCAGACTTGACCCGGGTACGGGTGATGCCGTACCCGGAGCGATACCGAACGCGGAGAGGACCTGCTTGCCATGAGTCTGTACGACGTCGAGCTGCGCACTCTGGCCGGCGAGCCCGCCTCGCTGGCGCAGTTCCGGGGCACGGCGGTGCTCGCCGTCAACGTGGCGTCGAAGTGCGGGCTGACGCCCCAGTACGCCGGCCTGGAGAAGCTGCACGCGCAGTACGCGGCCCGGGGCTTCACGGTGGCCGGGTTCCCGTGCAACCAGTTCGGCGGCCAGGAGCCGGGCACGTCGGAGGACATCGCGGAGTTCTGCTCGGCGACGTACGGCGTGACCTTCCCCCTGTTCGAAAAGCTGGAGGTCAACGGTCCGGATCGGCACCCGCTCTACCGGGGGCTGGTGCAGACGCCGGACACGGACGGCGCGGCGGGCGACGTGCAGTGGAACTTCGAGAAGTTCCTCCTGGACGCCTCGGGCAAGCCCGTCGCCCGGTTCCGCCCGCGGACCGCGCCGGAGGACACCGCGCTGGTCGCGGCCGTCGAGTCGGTCCTGCCGCGCTGACGGAGCGCTGCGTCCACGGGGGGGGCGGACGCCAACGAACGTGCAACGATCCCCCGTTCGGCGCGCCGGTGGCCGGCCCCGCGCTGCGACAGTGGCGCACATGACCCGCCGCGCCGCACTCCCCGCGCTCGTTCTGTGCCCCCTGCTGCTCCTCACCGCCTGCGGTGACGAGGGCGGGGGCAGGGACGGGCGCCCGTCGCCCTCGGCGGACGGCGCCTCGGCGGACGGCGTGCCCGCGCCGCCGACCGCGAGCCGGGCACCGGCGCAGGGCGAGGGCTCGCAGGACCCCGACGACGTCAACGGCGACGGGCACCGCGACCTCCTCGTACCGGTGTTCGCCGGCGACGACCCCCAGACCGCCGAGGAGCGCCTCGGCGTCGTCTACGGCTCGCCCGACGGCCTGGACCCCGCGACGCGTACCGTGCTCAAGGCCGCCGACCTCGGCTTTCCGGACGACGGTCCCGGACCCGCCCGCCTCTCCGTCGACCAGGTGACCACCGCCGACCTCGACGACGACGGCTTCCCCGACTTCGTCACGACGGCCGCGGCGCCCGGGGAGCAGCAGGAGGACTGGCTCCAGCAGCCCTACGTGAGCTTCGGCGGCCCCCGGCTGCCCGTCGCCGAACCCGAGGCGGTCGGCCTGCGGCTCCCGGCGGGGATGACGGGTGTCGATGCGCCGGTACGCGGAGACTTCGACGCCGACGGGCACCACGACCTGGTGATGCAGGAGCAGACCACCTCGCACCTGGTGGTGATGTACGGACCCTTCTCACGGGCGGGCGAGCCGGCCCGCGTCGACACCGGCCTGCCGTACGAGGACGCCAGTGCCCTCCTCGTGGACGCGATCGACCCCACCGGCGAGCCGCGGGCGACCTCGCTGTTGCTACGCGGCCTCACCGACGGTGAGCAGGCCCGCAACACCCTCTATCCGGCCCGCAACGGCACCGGACTCTCCGGCGACGTCCGCGAACTGCGTCTCGGTAGCGCCCACGCCTTCGGGGACTTCGACGGCGACGGGCAGCGCGACGTCGCCGTGGGCGACGACTTCGGACGCAACAACGAACCCGGCTACGAGACCGAGAAGCCGGAGGTCCATGGCAAGGCCACGATCTACCCCGGCGACGGCGGCGAACCGGTCCGCCTCATCCTGCCCGAGCCGCCGGAAAACGAGAGCACCGACTACGGCCCCGGCGGCTTCGCCGCCGCCGACCCCGACGGTGACGGCCGCGACGCCCTGCTCGTCTCGACGTACGAGGACGCCACGCTCATCGACGGCGACACGCGCACCTCCGTCCTGCGCGAAGGACCGGCACGGACCGCCGACGGCGAGAAGACGCCCGCGAAGGACAGGAACGCCCGGCCGGCCGGCGCCGCCGATTTCGACGGCGACGGCAGGGACGAGCTGATCCTCACCTGGGCGCCCGACCCGCTCTTCGCGCTGTACGGAGAGAAGCCCGCCTACTGGTGGATCACCGACGGGGTCTCGGAGCGGGACACGGTGACGTTCGCCACGACGGAATTCGCGCCCCGCTGAGGCCGCCCGCTCCTCGGTGTCCTCAGCCGGACGGGGCCCGGCGCGGCGGCAGGCAGAGCCGGGCGGACCACACCCCGGCGGCGGCGACCAGGGTCCACAGCGCCCAGGGTCCGACGGCGTACGCGGCGCCGCCCAAAAGCGGCCCGGCGCCGGTGCCGACGGTGTATGCGGCGCCGTGCAGGCCCTGGTAGCGGCCGGTCATGTCCGGCGGGGTCAGGCCGCCGAGGTAGGCGTACGCGACGGAGCTGGTGATCATCTCCCCGCAGGTCCACACCACAACCGTCGCCGCCAGCAGGGCCATGTCGGTCACCAGCCCGGTGAGCGCCAGGCCCACGCCGACCAGCAGGTTGCCCGCGGCGAGGACGTACTCCGGCCGGCGGCGGGCGACCGCTGCGGTGGCGGGCAGCTCCAGGGCCAGCACCAGCAGGCCGTTGAGCCCGATGAGGAGGCCGAAGTCCCGGGCGCCGAGGCCCGCGTCGGTAACGTGCAGGGGCAGGCCGACGGTGGACTGGATGTAGACGAACTCGGCGACCGCGGTCATCAGCAAGAAGCGCAGCAGAGTGCGGTCGGCGAGCGCCCGGCGGTAGCCGGCGGCCCGTTCCGCCCGCCGCTCCGTCTCCTGCCGCGGGCGGGGCGCGTCGCGCAGCAGGGCCGCCACGACCACGGCGAAGAGCAGGCAGGCGGCGGCGTTGCCGAGGAAGAGCTGCGTGTACGAGGCGCCGGCCAGCACGCCGCCGACGACACCGCCGAGCGCGGCCCCGAGGTTCATCGCGGCCCGGAACACGCCGAAGGCCGCCAGGCGTTGCCGGCCGGTCGTCACGGAGTCGAGCAGCGCCGCGGCGGCGGCCGGGCGGTAGACGTGGGAGGTCACGCCGACGAGCCCGACGACGGTGACGAGGGCGGGCAGCGGCGCGAGGAACGGCACGGCGGCCGTCAGTCCGGCGGTGGTGACGCCGGACAGCACGATGGTCCAGCGCCGCCCGAGGGTGTCGGCGAGGTAGCCGCCGAAGGTGTTGCCGAGCACGTTGCCGAGACCGGAGACGCCGAGCACGAAGCCGGCGGTGCCGGCGGAGTGGCCGCGCTCGGTGAGGTAGAGCACGATGAACACGGGCAGGAAGTTGCCGACCCGGTTGACCAGGATGCCCAGGCTGATGATCCACACCCGCCCGGGCAGGTGGCGCAGTTCGTCGCGGAACCGCTGCCCGGCGACGTCCGGCCGCCCCGGCGGAGCGGCGCTCACGGTGCGGGCTCGGTGCGTATGCCGACCGCCGCGGCGAGGCGGCGGGCGTGGGCGACGGCCTCGGCGGCGGTGGCGCCGCGGGTGAGGACGTGCCCGGCCTTGTCCTCGTTCCAGCTCAGCGGGGGAACGACGGCGCCGGGCCGCACACCGAGCCGGAGTTCGACGCAGGCGGGGTCCGCACGCACCTCGTCGGCGCCGGTGACCTCCACCACGCGGCCGGGTTCCGGCGTGAGGAACCGTACGGCCGCACCGCCCCGCGGCTCGGGTGGCGCGGCCGGCGGGGCGAGGATGCCGAGCCCGGCGGCCAGGGCGTACCGCTCCATGTCGACGCCGTAGGCGAGCGCGGTCAGCTCGTTGATGCGGTCGCCGCCAACACGGTTGTGCGACTCGATGATCCGCGGGCCGCGCGAGGTCAGCCTGACCTCGGTGTGCCCGGGGCCGTTGCGCAGCCCGACCGCGTCGAGGAAGTCCGTGACCAGCCGCGTGACCTCCCGCAGCGTGCCGGGCGGCACCCCGCTGGGCTGCGCGTGGCCGACCTCCACGAAGCCGGCGCCACCGGTCTCCTTGTCGGTCACCGCGATCACCACGTGCCGGCCGTCGAAGCTCAGGGTTTCCACGCTGATCTCCGGGCCGTCGAGGTACTCCTCCATCAGGAACTCGTCGAAGGGGGCGGCGTCGGAGAGATCCCGTGCACTCCACTCGCCGTCGAGTGACCGGAACCGCGCGGCGACGGCGTCCACGCCTTCCCGGTCCCGTACGTGGAACACCCCCAGGCTGCCCGACTCGCGGACCGGCTTGACGATGATCGGCAGCCCGTGCGCCGCCGCGAACTCCCGGACGTCCGCCGCCGACCGGCCGACCGCGGCGGCCACCGGGCTGACGCCGCGCGCGGCCAGGCGCCCGCGCATCCGCGCCTTGTCCAGCAGCAGTTCCACGGTCTCGACGGACTCGCCGGCCAGCCCGAGCGCCTCGTTGATCCGCGCCGCGGGCAGCAGCCCCAGCTCGAAGAGCGACACCGCCGCCCGCAGCGGGTACGCCGCGTGCAGCGCCCGCACCAGCGGCAGGAGACGGCCGGTGTCCCCGTAGTCGAGCAGCAGGGCCTGGTCGACGTACGGCCAGTGGCCACGGTCGTAGGCGTCGGGGTACTGGACGTGCACGACGTCCAGCCCGAGATCCCGGGCCTTGCGCACCTGCGCGAGCGTGCCGCCGACGACGAGCACGCGGGGGCGTGCCGAGGCCGGAGACCGGGAGCTGTCCATGAGCGGTTCCTTCTTCCGTGCGGTCGGATCGCCGACACGCTACGACCGGTTCCGGACAATCCACTTCCGGAATAGGAGAAGGCCGCTTAACCTGCATGGATGCCGACCGGCCTCAGCCCCACCGCGAGGGCCCTGCGCACCATGGAGGTGCTCCGGACCCGCCCCGGCACGACGGCCTCCGAACTCGCCGGGGAGCTGAGCGTCACCGAGCGGGCGGCGCGCCGCTACATCGGCATCCTCCGGGAGGCAGGCGTCCCGGTGGAGTCGACCCGCGGCCCGTACGGCGGCTACCGGCTCGGGCGCGGCGCACGGCTGCCGCCGGTGGTCTTCACCGAGGCCGAGGCGCTGACGCTGGTCATGGCCGCGCTCGACGACGCGGACGAGCTGGTGGGCAAGGCGCTGAACAAGGTGATCCGCGTGCTGCCGGAAAGCGTCGGCCGGCAGGCGGCGACGCTCCGCGACCACGCCTCGGCCGCCCCCGACCCGAGATCGGCCCGCCCCGACCCTGCCACGACCGGCGCGCTGGTCGCGGGGTGCGCGGAGCGGCGGAGCGTGCGGGTGACGTACCGCAGCGAGTCGGGGCGGGAGTCGGAGGGGCTGGTCGACCCGTGGGCGGTGGTCGTACGCCACGGGCGCTGGTACCTGCTGTGCCGCTCCCACCGCGCGGACGCGATCCGCACCTACCGTGTCGATCGCATCGGGGAGGTCCGCCGGACCACCCGCTCCTTCACGCCGCCCGAGGGCCTCGACCCGGTCGCGGTGCTGGAGGAGAACCTCGGCACGGGCTGGGAGTACCCGACGCGCGTGGCGTTCGACGCACCGGCGGCGGAGGTCGCGCCGTGGGTGAGGCCGCCGATGGGCCGGCTGGAGGCGGCGGGCGAGGGCTGTGTGCTGGTCGGCAGCACGAGCACGCCGACGATGTACGCGCGCGACTGGCTGGCCCGGATACCGTTCGACTTCCGCGTGGAGGGCGGCCCGGAGCTGCGCTCGGCGGTCGCGGCCCTGGCCGCACGGCTGACGTCGGCATCGGAGGCGTAACGGGCCCCGGCTCACCCCAAGCCACCGGCAGCGGTTCCGCACCACAGCACCGTCACCCGGGTGCCCCGCCCCCGCGCGTCCCAGGTCACGTCGGCTCCCCCAGCGCCAGCGCCCGCAGCAGCAGATACGCCGCCTGGATGAACCGGCTCCGCAACGTGACCCCCGAGTTCGTCAGGGCCACCACGCACACCTCCCGTTCCGGGCTCAGGCCCGCGAACGCCGTGCAGCCGCGGGTCGCGCCGCTGTGGAAGTACAGGGTCGCCCCCGCGAGGGTGCGTGCGCTCCACCCGAGCCCGGCCTTCTCCTCCTCCCCCGCGGGCAGTTCGCGGATGCGCACCACCTCCGCCAGCGGAGTCCGCAGCGCGCCGGGGACGCCGGAGTCCTCCGGGTAGAGGTGGGCGCGCAGGAAGCGGATCAGGTCGTGGGCGCTGGAGCGCACCGCCCCCGCGCCGGGGAGGGCGGGGATGACCCAGGGCGGGCGGCGGCGGCCGTGCCAGTAGCCGACGGCGTACGCCGGGTCGGGGCCGGACGGGGCCGCGGTGCCGGTGTCGGCGAGTTCGAGGGGGTCGAGGATCCGCTCGCGGAGCATCGTGCCGTAGTCCGTGCCGGCGCCGTCGGCCAGCAGGCGGCCGAGCAGACCGACGCCGAGGTTGGAGTACCGCATGAGGGTGCCGGGCGGGTGGTGCACGACGGTGCGGCCGAGTGCGGGCAGCAGCATGTCGGGGGTGAACGTCCGGTAGGGGTTGGCGAACCATGACGGCAGCCCCTTGAGCAGCAGCCCGGGCGGGAGCCGGGGCAGGCCGGAGGTGTGGGTCGCCAGGTGTTCGTAGGTGATGGCCCGGCCGTGGCCGCGCGGGAGGGCGGCGTACGGGAGGCGTTCGGCGATCCGGTCCGCCAGGCTGACCTCGCCGCGCGCGGCGGTGTCGGCGAGGAGCAGCGTGGTGAAGGTCTTGGTCACCGAGCCGACCTCGAAGCGCGTCCGGTCGGTGACCGACGCGGTGCCTTTGCGGTCGATACCGCCGCGGCACAGCGCGCGGTACGCGCCGTTCACGGAGACCGCGACGGCCACCGCCGCCCGTGGTTCGGCCGCGGCGGCCACCGCTTTGAGGGGTTGGTCGCGGGGGTTCACGTCGGCGTCGCCCGTTAGGCGCCCAGGCGTGACAGCGCGAGAGACGAGGCGACCGTGGCGACCGCGGCGGTGTGGTAGTGGTCGCCGAACTGCCGGTCCTCGTCGTCCGTGCCGGTCCGGCCGTCGCGCGGGAGCAGCCCGTCCTCGTGCTGGGCGGCTGCGACCCGTTGCCAGGCACCCACGTCGAAGACCGGTGCGGGCATGCAGGCGTCGACGATGAGGAGTTCGGTGACGAGGTCCCACTCCTCGATCTCCAGCCATACGTCCGTCCACACCGGCAGCCAGGTCGCCAGGTAGTCGCGCAGGTGAGGCGGCAGGGCGTGGGGGTGGGCGCCCCAGTCGGTGAGATGGAAGACGGTGTGGGTCATGTGGTACGCCGTCATCCAGTCCATGGTCCACGGTTCGGGCGTGGCCCCGAGCCAGGTGGTCGCGGTGCGCGCGGGCCAGTCGGTGCGGTCGCCGACCCCGATCACCCGGGTCGCGTTGGCCACCGCCATGCGGCGGTTGGGCACGTGCTCGTACTCGCGGTACGAGGTGAGGGAGGTCAGATGGGCCAGCAGCGCCTGGAGCCGCTCGTGGCGGTAGCCGGCGCGGTGGAAGTGGACGTAGGTCTCCAGCGGGTCGGTCATGGCCGGGTGCCGCAACTGCCGCTCGTAGAGCAGGTCGCCACCGCGGAGCTGTTCCCAGGCGAAGTCGAGCAGTTCGCCGGCCGACTCGCGTTCGGCGGACGGGAACACGGCGTCCCGCAGCACCAGGGACGCGGCGAGCGCCAGCTCGGCCAGCGGCTTGTAGACGCTGTCGGGCTCGGCCAGCTCGGCTGTCGCGCCGTCGGCGAACCTGCCCCGCGCGCGGTTGCGGTGCAGCCAGCCCAGCGCCTTGGTGCCCGTGCCCAGCGCAAGGGAACGGACCGGATCAGCCGGCCCGGTGGCCGTCATCGCGGGCCTCCTTCGGACGCGGACAGGAGTCTTGTGGCGATGGCCAGGTCGAGCGCGGTACGGGCGCTGGGGGCGCCCCACAGGCGCAGGTGGTCGAGCACCGTCGGCACGTCGAGTGCGGGCGATGCGCCGCGGCTCCGGGCCAGGGCGAGCCAGCGGACGAGCCGGGCCGCGGTGGGATAGTCGCGGCGCATCAGGGAGCGGGCGGTGCCCCGGCTGAGGGCGCGCACGTGCAGACAGGCCCGCTGCTGGTAGGGCCCGTCCACCTCCGGAAGCGCCAGCGGCGCGAGCCGTGCCATGCGCTGCGACCGCTCCTGCCAGGACAGTTCGGTGTCCTCCGCGTCCTCGACGAGCCCGGCGACCTCGACCACCTCGGCGATCGAGGCACGCTCGGACTCCTCACCCGCGTACGGAACGGCCCCCCGGTCGCCGGCCGCGCCGCGGGCGAGCAGCGCGGCGGTGGTGCGGTCGCGCCAGCGGGCCTCGGTGCTGTCCCCGGGGCGGGGCGGGAAGACCCGCAGGGCCGCACCGAGGGTGTCCCGGTCGGGCTGCGGCAGCGGCTGGCGGCAGAAGAGCGCCGGCGCGAAGAGGTCGGGCCCCAGGACGCGCACGGCTGCCAGCGCGGGGGTGTCTGCCGGCCGGTCCTCGTCGGACACGGCCGGCAGCGGAACCTGGGTGCCCCGCAGGGCACCCAGGACGCGCCCGGCCAATTGCTCCACCGCTTGGGCGTAGTCGGCCCCCAGTGCGGCATTCGACATCAGGCGCTCACCTTCTGCTGTCTGTCACGGACGTGAGTGTGCGGTTTTCAGGTCCGCGGACGGTTTACGAGGGGCGGGACTCCTTCGGGAGCCTCGGGGACAGGAGCGCGAGCAGCAGCAGGGCGCCGGTGCCCTGCGGGGAGTACACGGGCGCGTCGCTGAACGGAGCCTCCGGCTCGTCGACCAGCGCCGTGAGCGCGGCCCTCTCGGCCACGCCGGCCCGGACGGGGGAGAGAGCCGGGGTCGTCTGTACGGACATCTTGCCTCCAAGAATCGTCCCCTCGCGGATTGCGACGGGAGGGAGTGACTGCGCCGCGCAGTGACGAGCGCGACGGGTGCGGCCGGTGGTCACCCATCCGGCTCACCGCACCAACGAGGGTGTCCCCACCCCGCCGGCCACTTAGATCCCACGCACACGGACACCACACGATGGGTGCACCCGGATGCACTGAGGTTTATGAGGCCGCCGACGCGGTCCGCGGCCACCGCCGGCACCGCCGCCGTGATGCGCACACCGGCGCACGACAGGCTCACCGGACGGCGCGCGCCCGGTGCGGCAGATCCGTCCGGGCACGGCGTCGCCCCGGCCGTACCGCAGCCGCAGGAGGGCTGCCGGAACCGCGGGAGGGGTCCCGAAGGCACCCGGCATACTCCTGTCGCAAGGTAACAGCCCCGTAGCAGACCGCTCATGGCCCGGCCGGGAGCGGTGGCGGTGAGGTGGACAGGTGAGCAGGCTCGTGCCCCGGTTCGAGACGACCGCGGCCCTCGTCGAGGCGACCAACGACGTGCGCGGGCAGGTCGTGCGCGCACTCGCCGAGTACGTCGGACTCGCGGCCCGCATGCGCGAGTTCGAGGACACCTTCAGTGCCGAGGTGCTGCACGCAGCGCAGCACCTGCACGAAGTCATCGGCCGGCGCACACACCTCGAAGCGGAACTGGAGCGCATCCGCGCACGGATCGACCGGGGCGGTTACCCCAGTGCCGACGAGATCGAGGACGACGTCCGCGCCGTCCTCCACGCCGCGGACGCCGACGACGCGGACGTTCCCGCCCACACCGCCGCACCCGGCGAAGAGGACGAGCAGGCAGACGCCGCCGAGGACGGGCTGGACGAGGCCACGCGCAAGCGCATCCTCCGGAACTTCAGACGCATCGTCCTGCCGGCCGTCCACGCCGACACCTCGGACACCTCCTTCTCCGACTTCGACATGGCGTACTCCGCGTACAAGGCCCGGGACTACGTCCTCATGGAGGCCCTCGTCATCCAGTACCGGGGGGCGGTCGGCGCGGCCGACGACGACGGCCGGAGCGTCACCCACGAGGGGGCCGCAGCCAGGCTGCGCGAGTACCGCGCCGCCGCACAGCGGCTGGACGACCGCCTGCGCGCGGTCCGGCGCGGGATCACGCAGGACGAGCGCGACCACCCGGAGCGGACACGGCAGCGGATGCGGCAGCGGAACGAGCAGATCCGGCAGGCGATCGACAACGAGGCCGAGCAGGTGCAGCTCCTTCGCCGCCGCCTGCAGGCGCTGATCGACAGCGCACGCGACGAGGACGGAGCCGGTCCGTGAGCGACAGGTCACCGCGCCGGCGGACGACCGCCGGCCCGACGGCCCGCAGCGAGGTACGGGACCTGATGCGGCGCTTCCTGGAGGAGGACGAGCGGAGCGACCCGCTGGAGTGGGACTCCTTCACCACGGCGAACGGCCTTCCGCACAACTGGATCTACGACGTCTTCCAGGACTCCGCGGGCCGCATGTGGGTCGGCACCTGGGGCGGCGGCCTTGCCCTGTACGAAGGCGGTGAGTGGCGGACCTACGACCGGCGGCACGGTCTGGCGAGCGATGCGGTGACCTGCATCAGGCAGGACGCCGGCGGCGGGATATGGGCCGCCACGGACGCGGGCCTCAACCGCTTCGACGACGCGGCCGGCAGGTTCGTCCCCGCGGGGCTGACGGGCGTGAGCATCCTGAACATCCACTTCGACCGCGACCAGAACCTGTGGGCGGGCTGCTGGCGCGCCACCCGGACCGGCGGCGGCCTGCACCGGTTCGACGGGCGGAGCTGGCATGCGTTCTCCAAGACGGAGGGCCTGCCGAGCCTGGAGGTCCTGAAGGTGTTCGAGGATTCGCACGGCCGTATCTGGGTGGGCACCTACGAGCACGGCCGCGGCGCCGGCGTCGGCTGCTGGGACGGTTCGTCGTGGCAGCAGTTCACGCGCCGGGACGGGCTCCTCGACAACTGCGTCTACTCGATGTTCGAGGACCCCGAAGGCCGGATGTGGTTCGGCACCCTCAAGGGCGTCTCCGTCTACGGCAACGGCAGGTGGCGCCGGATGACCACGGCGGACGGCCTGGTCCACGACCGGGTCTACGCGATGTTCATCGACGCCGAGCACAGGATGTGGTTCGGCACCGAGGGGGGCGTCAGCCGCTACGACGGCACGAACTGGGAGGCGTTCACGCGCGGCACCGGGCTGGTGGAGAACCTGGTGCGGACCATCGTCCAGGACCGCGACGGCGATCTCTGGTTCGGCACCTACCCGTACGCCAGGGGGAAGGGGGGCATCAGCCGTGCCCGCCGGCCCCGGCAGCGCAGGAGCATCGCCGAGGCGGCGAAGGGCTACCTGCCGCCGGCTGCCAGAAGGAAGCTGCCTCCGGCGTGAGGCCGCCTTGCACGCGACGTCATCCGCGGACCTCCCAGGACGGCTGCTGGAGCTCGTCGTTGTGGACGATGACGTCGGCGTGGTCGGCGGGCCGGGCGTCGGTGAAGTAGAGCTGCTGGGAGGGGATGTAGCGGAAGCGCCAGGACCGCTCGATCTCGGCGGCCGTGCCGGCGGCGGATCCGGCAGCCGCCGTGCCCCGGTTCCGGGCGCGGTCCACCGTCCGCTCGAAGGGGACGGACACGAAGACGCGCAGGTCCCACCGGTCGGCGAACTCCGGACGCAGGAGGAAGACGCCGTCGAAGAGCAGCACGGCGTCGGCGGGGGCGGTCACGGCCGGCGGTGACCGCCGGGTGTCGGTGTCCGCGTCGTAGACCGCGTGCCGGAATCTGCGGTCCCCGCCCGGGCCCAGGGGATCGAGCAGGACGCGGCACAGCGCGGCGTGGTCGTGTGCGTCGAAGTAGCAGCCCTCGGCCGAGTACCG
The DNA here is from genome assembly GCF_000482585.1 of Streptomyces sp. CNQ329. NCBI lineage: Bacteria > Bacillati > Actinomycetota > Actinomycetes > Kitasatosporales > Streptomycetaceae > Streptomyces > Streptomyces sp. CNQ329. The sequence continues at coordinate 134,038 of NZ_AXVU01000007.1, forward strand.
GCCGCGCCGGTAGCGCTGTGCACGGGGGACGAGGAAGTCGTCGATGGTCGCGCGGATGACATGGCGGCCCCGCGCGCGCAGGACCGCGGCCAGCTCGTCTGCCAGCGTGGTCTTGCCGGCAGCCGGCGGGCCGTCGACGGCGACCCGCACCGGGTGCGCGGTCGTGACGGACTCCGTCACCTCGGCCAGCCGGCCGATGAGTTCGCCACGGGTGCCTCGTTCCATGACCGCCTCTCTCGCAGCTCTCCGTGTGCAGCTCGCCGGGGCCTCATCAGGGCTTCTTCGAAGAGGCCCGCTCCTGGGACAGCGCCGAGGAGGTGATGGACGGCATCATGGCCTACATCCGCCGGGGCACGCTGTCCTTCCCGCCCGGCACCGGGACCCAGTACAGCAACTCCGGCTACGTCACGCTCGGCGCGATCGTGCAGCACGTCGCCGACCAGCCGTACCACGAGTACGTCAGGGACCACGTGTTCGTCCCGGCCCACATGGCCAGCTCGGACTTCTACACGACGCCGCACTGGCGCGCCGACCGGCGTATAGCCCGGCCTTACGACACGCTGCCCACCGGCGAGCGCGTAGACGCCATCGACGACCAGCTCTTCATCGGCACGCCCGCGGGCAACTCGTTCGCCACCCCCGCGGACCTGGTCCGCTTCGCGAACACCCACATGGCCGGCCGGCCCCTCAACGTCCATGGCGGAACCACCAACGGCATCTGCGCCGACCTGGACTCCTACCCCGACTCCGGCTGGGTCACCGCGATCCTCAGCAACTACGAGGAGGCCACGCAAGCCATCGACGCACTGGCCCGCGAGATCATCACCGGCCATGAGGAATCCTGAGGAGGCCGTTGTACCGGGCGCGCCCCACCGGTCGCCTCCGGCGGCGACGACGCTCACGACCCGTGGACGAGGCTGACCGGATGCCCGCCGGATCCGCGTACACGCGGAGTCCGCGCCTGCCGCCGTCGTCGTCCGTGTCCGGCCGCCGGGCGCCCAGCTCCAGGGCATGCCGTTCCGCAGCCTCGACCGCGACCAGGCGGAACGTGGCGACGGGCATCGCGGCCTCCTCGATCTCGCCGTGACCCACGCCGGGTTCCCGGCGTGGGTCACGGCGATCGCCGGAGAGGGGCCGGGCGCGCAGACATCGAAAAGAAGCGTGAGTGAAGGGCGTACCGCGGGTACTTGTGCCGGTGACCAGCACACCTCGTCTCCGTAGCGAGTGAGGGGAATGGACGACAGTTTCAGCGTCCGTCAGTCGGTGTTCGACACCGCCGTCGGCGGCGGACCGGACGGGCTGCCCGGCCGCCTGTGCCGGCTGCTCTGCGATGACCTGGACATGGACGCGGTGACGATTTCACTGCTCCGCCGCGGGCCGCCGCGCCGGCACGTGTGCCACGCCTCCGACGCGAGCGCGCTGCGCCTGGAGGCCCTGCAGTTCGCGCTGGGCCAGGGGCCGTGCGTGCACGCGGCCACGCTGGGCCGCCCCGTCCTCGTCGGCGATCTGCGCGATCAGCCGGAGCGGCCGCCGGTGTTCCTCCCGGCGCCGCGGACGCCGCTGCCGGAGGCCGGTGCGCTGTACGCCTTCCCGATGCGGTTTCGCGGGCTCGTCCTCGGATCCGTCGGCCTGATCAGGCAAACGCCCGGCGCCCTGCCGGAGGAGGAGTACAAGCTGTGCGCCACCGCGGCGGATGCCGTGGCCGTCGTGCTGCTGGACGACTACCACCGCCTGGGCGACGGCCCCCCGCCGTCCCCGTGACAGCCGTCCCGGCCCGGGGCGACGATCACCACGCGGGACGCACCGCCCCGGATCACATCCGAAGCCGGCCGAGGGTGCGGGCCACCGCCCGGCCGCCGGCGCGGGGGCTCACGGGCCGGCCCGCTCGGTGGCGGCCCCGGGGCCGGCCCTGCCGACGCGGACCGCGCTGGTCTTGAACAGGGGCTGTTTGGAGACGGGGTCCCAGGCGGTTCGGATGAGTTCGTTGGCGGCGCGGGTGTGGGGGTGCGGGGTGGGCCGGTCGAAGTAGCCGTAGTGGAAGGGCACGAAGACAGTGCCGGGGCGGCTGCCCGTGAGCCGGGCCGGGGCCACGACCTCGCCGCGGCGGGATGTGACGCGTACGAGGTCGCCGTCGCGGACACCCCGGTCCCGGGCGTCCTCGGGACACATCTCGACCCACACGTCCGGTGCCGCCGCGTCGAGCTCGGGCACGCGCGCCGTCTTGGTACGGGTGTGCCAGTGGTAGACCCGGCGGCCGGTGGTCAGATGCAGCGGGTAGTCGTCGTCGACCGGCTCCTCCGGCGGTTCGTAGGCCGCGGCCTTGAGAAACGCGCGGCCGTCCGGGTCGTGGGCGGCATACTCGGCGGGCCCGTGCTGCTCCCCGGTCGCCAGGTCGTGCCCGTAGTCCTCACAGACGTCGGCCCGGGTGGCGAAACGGTGGTCGGCGTACAGACGCTCGGTGCCGTCCGGGGCCCCGCGGGTCACCGGCCACTGGATGCCGTCGGCGTCGCGGAGCCGCTCGTACGTCAGCGCGCTCTGGTCGCACGGCCGGCCGGCGGTCAGTGCGGTGAACGCCCGCCAGGCTTCTTCCGGTTCGGTCCACGGCGGCAGCGGGTGGCCGTCGCGGTCGCGCAGGTCCATGCGGCGGGCGTAGTCGAGGAGGATGGCGAAGTCCGGGCGGGCCCGCCCGGGCGGATCGACGGCCTGCCGCGAGAGGTGCACGGTGCGGTCGGCGTTGGTGTGACAGCCGGTCTTCTCCCCCCACAGGGCGGCCGGCAGGACGACATCGGCGAGTTGGGTGGTCTCGGTGCGGAAGGCGTCGGAGACGACGAGGAAGAGCCGGTCCTGCCCGTACACGGACCGGATGCGGTGCAGGTCGGGCAGGGAGACCGCCGGATTGGTGCCGGTCACCCACAAAAACCTGATCTCCCCCTCCGCGCAGCGGCGGAAGATGTCCATCGCGTGGGTGGGCGGCGCCTTGTGGGGGATCCGCTCGGGGTCGAGGTTCCAGGCTTCGGCGATACGGCGGACGTGCGCTTCGTTCTGCCAGTTCATGAACGCCGGCAGGGTGCCGTCGGCGCCTGTCTCGCGGGTGTTCTCGGCGGTGGGCTGGCCGTTCATCTGAAAGACCGTGCAGCCGGGCCGGCCGATCATGCCGCGCAGCAGGTGGATGTTGTTGACCTGGACGGCGGCGGCAGTCGCCTGGTGGGACTGGTAGACGCCCTGGAGCACGGTGGACACCAGTCGCCGGCCGGTGCCGAGGATCTCGGCGGCCTCGCGGATCAGGGCCGCGTCCACCCCGCACACGTCGGCCGCACGCTCGGGCGGGCATTCCGCGACGACCGTGCGCAGCGCGTCGTAGCCGACGGTGCGCGAGGCGACGAATTCTTCGTCGGTCCAGCCGTTCGCGATCAGTTCGTGGAGCAGTGCGTTCAGCAGCGCCACGTTGGTGCCGGGGCGCAGCGCGAGGTGGACGTCCGCCTCGCGGGCGGTCGGGGTGGCGCGCGGGTCGGCCACCACCAGGCGCGGGGCGTCCGGTCCGCGCCGCCGGTCGAGCATCCGCGACCACAGGACGGTCTGCGTCTCGGCCGTGTTGTGACCGATGAGGAAGAGGGTGTCGCACAGGTCGATGTCCCGGTACGAGCCGGGGTTGCCGTCGCTGCCGAAGCTCTCGATGAGTGCCCACTCCGCGGTCGCGGTGCACAGCCGCGTGTTGCCGTCCAGGTGGGGGGTGCCGATGCCGCCGCGGGCGATGACCGCCTGCGTGTAGTACTCCTCGGCGAAGAGCTGGCCGGAGGTGTAGAAAGCCAGTCCTTGCGGGCCGTGCTCGGAGAGCACCTGCGCGGAGCGGCCGGCCACGGCGTCCATGGCGGTGTCCCAGTCGGTGGGCCGCAGTTCGCCGTCGCTCCCGCGCACGAGGGGGTCGGTCAGCCGGTCACGGGCGTGATTCGCCTGCCAGCCGTAGAGGCCCTTGGGGCCGAGCCGGCCGTGGTTGATCCGGTCCCCGGCACGGCCGCGTACGCCCACGATACGGCCGTCCGTCACGGCCAGGTCCATGCCGCACCCGTTGGAGCACAGCACACAGGCCGAGGGCACCCAGCGCTCCACCCGGTCCTCGCCGACGGTCAGGAAGCGATCCACCCGCTCGGGCCACCCCGCGTCCACGCCGTACGGCGTACGCGCGCCCCACACGTCATCGACCCTGCTGCCCGCCATCACGCCTCCCTGCCGGCCGCCGCCACCGGTCCATCCGCACCCGGTCGCCTCACGTCAGCACCACGGGTACCGCGACCCGCGCGCCGCAACCACCGGGGGAACGGCGCCTCGCGGCGACCCTTTCGCGCTCCTCACTGGATCCATGCATATCAGGAAAAATGCGAAGTCTTCCTATTCGGATGCCCTGTGGGTCGGGCTCATCTGCCGCGGCTTCCCCGGGCACGGCCGCATCAGCTCCGGGAGCACGGGTACTCGCGTCCTTCCGTACGCCCCGGCGCCGGCGCCGGGTGCACACGCCGAAGAGAAGGGAGCCACGATGGGACACGGCGGAGACGTCATCGACGAACTGGTCACCGACCATCGCGAGGTGGAGGAGTTCTTCGAGCAGTTTCACCGGGCCCCGTCCGGTGGCCACGACCGCAAGCGGCTGCTGGATGAGCTGACCATCGAACTCGTGCGGCACTCGGTCGCGGAGGAGCAGCACCTCTACCCCGCGGTGCGCGAGCATCTGCCGGGGGGCGGGGAGATCGCCGACAAGGAGCTGGCCGATCACGCCCAGGTCGAGCAGATGCTCAAGGACCTGGAGGGCATGGAGCCCGAGGACCCCGCCTTCGACTCCTCGGTCAGGAAGCTGCAGCACGAGGTGGGTGAGCACATCCACGAGGAGGAGAGCGTGCTCTTCGTGCAGATGCGGCGCGTCTGCGGGGAGGGCTTCCTGTGGGATCTGGGCGAGAAGGTCCGCACGGCGAAGAAGACCTCCCCCACACGGCCACACCCCCGGTCGCCCTCGCCCCCGCCCGCCAACAGGCTCCTCGACCCGGGCATCGGCATGGTCGACCGCGCCCGCGACCTCCTCACCGGCCGGAAGGGGTGAGCGGCTCCGGCGTCCGCTGCCGGCTCTGACGCCGTCGGTCCGGGCAGGCGTCACCGCCGTGGCCCCTCGCGGCCCGTCGCGGTGTCCGCCTACCCGGCCCTCGTCTCCGCCGCGGTGCCCTACGGCAGCGGGGTGCCGCCCGTGGCGTTGACGATCTCGGCGGTGATGAAGCCGGATTCCGGGGAGGCCAGGAACACGTATGCCGGGGCCATCTCCGCGGGCTGGGCGGGGCGGCCCAGCGGTGACTGCTTCCCGAAGTGGACGGTGTCGGGCAGCGTGGCCGGGATGAGAGGCGTCCACACCGGGCCGGGGGCCACCGCGTTGACGCGGATGCCGCGGTCGGTGAGCATCTGGGCCAGTCCCTGGGTGAAGGCGACGATGGCGGCCTTGGTCATGGCGTAGTCGAGCAGGTGCGGGCTGGGTTTGTATCCCTGCACCGAAGCGGAGTTGATGATGACCGCGCCCGGCCCCATGTGCGCCAGCGCCTTCTTCGACAGCCAGAACATCCCGTACAGGTTGGTGTGCATCACCCGGTCGAACTGCTCGGTGGTGATCGCCTCGATGCCGTCGGGCTGCGACATCTGGTAAGCCGCGTTGTTGACCAGCAGGTCGATGCGGCCGAACTCCTGGGCCGCCTGCTCGATCAGGCCGGTGCAAGCGCTCTCCTCCCGGATGTCGCAGGGGACGGTCACGGCCTTGCGCCCGGCATCCTCCACCCAACGGGCCGACTCGTTCGCCTCGTCCTCCTCTTCCGGAAGGTGGGTCAGCAGCACGTCGGCTCCCTCACGGGCGTAGGCGATGGCCACGGCCCGTCCGATGCCGGAGTCCCCGCCGGTGATCACGGCTTTGAGCCCCTCCAGCCGCCCGCTGCCGCGGTACGTCTCCTCGCCGTGGTCCGGCGGCGGGTCCATCGGACCGGTCCAGCCCGGGTGGGGCTGGTCCTGCGCCGGCATCTCCGGCTGCGGGTACTGCTCGGCCGGGTGCGGTGTGCTGCGTTCCTGGTCCGTCATGGTGCCCTCCGGTGGGGATCGATGCTTACGGGTCACGGGGTGGCCGCGTTCGTCTCACCCCGCGCCGGGTCCTCCGGCCTCCGTGGGTGAGCCGAGGGTGCGGACCAGGCGGGACGCCAGTTCGGCGGCCCGCGGCGGATCCGCCGCGACGGCGAGGTACGGCAGAAAGGTCCCCGGAGCACCGTGGTCGGCGTGCAGGATGACCCCCTCTCCTGTGCGTGCGCTGTAGGCGAGGCCGGCGTCACGTACCTCCCGCAGGGCCGCGGCGAAGGTGGTGCAGGCACCGGACGGGGCGCGGCCCGTCTGCCAGGCCGGGGGCCGCGGTCTTGTCCCGCCGCCGAGGCGGGCGACGGTTTCCTGCGGTGCCGTCGTGGCCGTACGCCGCACATTGCACTCCGTCGCGTAGACGGCTCCCGTGGGTGAGACGACGGCGTCGACGGCATACGGGCCGAGGTATCCGTGGGCGGCGAGATGATGGCCGAGCGCGCGCGCCCATCGGCGCAGGTCGTCGAGGGCGTGAACGGGGAGCGACCGCGCCGGCGCGCGGTAGCCGGCGAACCGGCCCCGGTGCAGGGTCATCTCGCCGGTGAACATGTGCCGCGGGCCGCCCGGACGCGACTCGAACTGGGTGCTCACCGCCGTGTCGCCGGCGACGCACTCCTCCACCACCCAGGTCCCCGTCCCGGCCGCCACCGGCGGGCCGTCTCCGTCGACGAAGCGCAGGCCGTGGCCGCCCGCCGACCGGTCGGGCTTGACCACCACCCGCCCGTGCTCCCCGACGAGGCTCCGGACGGCCACCGGCAGGTCGGGGCCGGCGCAGACCCGGCCGTGCGGCAGTCGCACGCCCAGGTCATGGGCGACTGCACGGAAGCCGGACTTGGTGTTGAGCGCTTCGACGGCCGCGAGGGTCCCCGCGTCCGGCCCGGGGCGGTGGTGATCGTACGGATGGAGCGGGAGACCCAGCTCATCGGCGAGTGCCACCGTCGGCCCGTCGAGGGCGAGGGGCATCATCCGGGCGCCAGGACGGCGCCCGGCCAGCTTGCGCAGCCGCTCGACGCCGTCGCGGCAGATCGCCTCGGCCATCGGCCTGCCCGGCAGTTCCGGCACCGTGACCACCTCGACCGCGGAGGACGGCAGCCCCAGAAGGGTGCAGGCGTACGCGTGGAAGTCGTCGGACAGCGGCACCGGCGTGACCAGGACGTCCCCGGCGTGCGCCGACCAGATCTCGCGCGGCGCCTGGGCCGACCACTGCCGGACCAGCGCGTGCCGGCCGAGGTCGCCCGTCAGCGGCGAGGCGAAGTTGGCCAGGATGAACAGCGGGCCTCGCTGCCGGTTCGCCGTCACGGCCGGTCGGCCCGTGACCGGCGGCGGTGGCTGGTATCGCACCACGGGTAGGTGCGGCTGCGCCGGCAGGTGCAGACGGCGACGCAGAACCGCTCGGAGACCGCAACGGTGCCGTCTTCGAGCGTGACCTCCACCGGGCCCTCGACGAGCAGGGGGCCCGTGCGCTGTACACGCAGGCGGCGCGGGGTTTCGTCTCGGGCGTTGTGCACGGATCACCACCAGCTCTTCCTTGCCGTGTTCCGGTTCGCTCAACGGCTCTGCCGCCGGCCACGGCAGCCCGGCACCCGGGGCGGACGCGGGTTCCGCAACGAGCGACCGTCGCGGCCGGCGCTCCTCCGCGCGGCCGGCGGGCCGGGAGGGTCACGACCGCCGGGTACCCGGACATGTGAGATGAAACATCCGGATTGTGCGAGGAGGGCTCACAGAGGGTGCCGCAGGGAGGAGCGCTCGGCGCGCCACGCCCCGAGGACGTGCTCGGTGAACCGGTCCTCGACCAGGTCGGTGGCCGCGATCCCGAAGGTCACGTCGGCCGCGAGCTGCGGCTCCGCCGCCAGCAGCCCGGCCACCACCTCGTGCCGTACGACTTGCTCGTGGACGGCGTCGGCCTCCACGTGTTCGCGGTAGAAGTGCTCCGCGGCCTGGCCCGCGCCCAGCCGCTCGATGGCCTGCGCGATCCTGCGGGAGCCCGGGGAGGAGGTGATCTCGACGGAGGCGAAGTGGCCGACCAGCGCACCGCGCAGGCTGCGGTGCAATCCGAGCAGCGACATGAGGTTCACGACGGCCAGCATCTGCGGGCAGGCGGCGTCCAGATAGTGCCCGTATCCGGTGTCGAGCGAAAGGTCCTCCATGAGGTCGGCGAAGAGCCGGGCGTGTACCCGCTCGCCGCGGCCGGCGCCGAACTCGTCGTACACCACCGCCGCCATGCCCGCCTTGGCGGATCCGTGCAGGCGCGGGAGCACCCAGGCGTGCGGGTCGACCTCCTTGAGGTGGTAGAGGGAGCGCTGCACCGCGTACTCCCGTAGCTGCCAGAGCGTGCCGTCGTGGCGCAGGTGGTGCGAGATGCTGTCGCCGTCCACGGGCTCGGCCAGCAGCGCCGCCAGGGCCGTGTCGACATCGACCGCCGGCGGCGCTTCGTCGCGCAGCGCCACCAGAAAGCGGTCTTCCAGACTGCGGCGGAAGGCCAGCAGGGCGGCGTCCCACTCCATCTCGTCGTCCACGCCTGCGAATCCGCGGTAGTGGAGCTCGTAGCAGAGGTAGAGGGCCAGTTGCAGGTCGTCGCCGTACGGGTCGCTGCGCGCGGCACCGCCCGCCGGCGGCAGCGAGACCGAGTGACGCCGCAGGTAGGCGAGTGTCGCCGCGGACAGCTCTCCGCGACTGGCCGGCAGAGTAGGCGCATATCGACCGGTATGCATGAATTGAGGGTATCCAGGCATCGTCCGGTTACGCAGAGGCTCCGGGCGCCGCGGCCCCGCCCGCCCTTCGCGTCGCCCGAATCCGGCGGCCGGGCCGCTTCACCCCGATGGCGGCTCCGGGGCGGCACGCCGGCCGAACAGGCGTCAGCCTGAGGGGACCGCCGCCGCGCACACGGCACGGGCGAGGGCCGCACCGGCCGCCCCGGCACCCGGGCGCCGTACGGCACCCGCACAGGAGGAGCCCATGGAGCAGACCTCGGCTACGCTGCACGACCCGCTGCCGGCGCCCGTGCCGGCCGGCGGCATCGCCGACGAGCTGCGGTGCCGGGGCTTCGCCCGCTACGGCGCCGCGGGGCTCGGCCTGTCGACGGAGGCGTACGGCAACGAGTTCGCGGAGCTGGACGAGACCTACGCCGCCCTCCCGCCCGACCCGTACGCGCCGCGGACCAACCGCTTCCGCCGGTACTCCCACGCCGTGTACCTGCCCTGGACCCGTGAGCTGTCCTTCGTCCCCGGCACGCCGGACGACACCTACGGCACGGTGACCGAGTACTGGCAGGACGAGCACAACCCCGAGTACCCGGACATGCGGCGCCGGCTGGCCGACATCCCCGCGGCCCTGCAGAAGAACCCACTGCTGCTGCATGTGATCCACTTCGACATCGCGCAGGCCCTGTGGCTGGAGGAGCTGAGCCACGCCCCGCTGTACGTCGGTGTCCACATGATCAAGCTGGCCGTGCACGACCGCGCGGAGCAGGCCGTCTCCTCTCCCGACTGCCTGCACCAGGACGGCGGTTCCGCCGCCACCTTCACCTTCGCCCACCTGGTCGCATGCACGAACATCCGCGGCGGTGACAACGTCATCGCCGTCGCCGAGGGCGCCGGCCGGCAACCGGCCGATCTCCCGCCCCGGGACCTGCACGCGCGCTTCGCCCTGACCGAGCCCCTGGACGGCTACGCCGTCCACGACCACCGGGTGAGCCACTACGTCGCCCCCGTCCGGCTCGGCGACGGGCCCGGGCACGGCGAGCGCCGCATCCTCATCATCGGCCTCGCCCCCTACGCCCCCCGCCTGTAGGGCCGAAACTGGAGAGGAGAGCGAGTGGACACCGACACCGACGTCAGACTGCTGAGGCTCTGGGGGGTGTACGGACCGCAGGGCGACTCGCGTCTGCTGCACGACGCGCTGCGGAAGGCGTCCGTACCCGTGGGGGCCCGTGTCCTGGACGTGTGCACCGGGACCGGGCTCATCGCCGTGGAGGCAGCCCGCCTGGGCGCCCGCCAGGTACAGGCCGTCGACACCTGCTACCGCGCCGTACTGAACGCCCGCTGCAACGCCCGGCTCCACCGGCTTCCCGTACGCGTCGAGCACGGCGACTTCCGCTCCAGCCGCGCCACCGAACGCCGCTACGACGTGGTCACGGCCAATCCCCCTTACGTCCCCGGCCCCGCGTCCGCCGACGCCGAACGGGGAAGGGCCCGGGCCTGGAACGCCGGCCCCGACGGCCGCCGCTACCTGGATCTGCTGTGCGCCATGGCACCCCGGCTGCTCACCGCCGACGGGATGATGCTCCTCGTCCACTCCACTCTGTGCGGACCGCAACGGACGTTGCGGCTGCTCGGCGAGGCCGGTCTCAAGGCATCCGTCGTGGCCCGTCGCTGGCAGCCCTTCGGCCCCGTCCTCACCGCCCGGGCCGGCTGGCTCACCGAGCAGGGAATGATCGACCCCGGGCAGACGGAGGAAGAACTCGTCGTCATCCGCGCCGACCGGCCCCCGGCCCAGGCACCGTCCGACCACATGTGACCTCCGCCCCGCCACCACCTCCCGGTCGTGCCACGGGTCGTACAACGCACGGCATTGCCGTACGACTTGGGGCTCTGCGTTTGCATGGTCCGCCGGTGGGCAGGTGGAGTGGACGTGCTTCGGACCAGAGGCACGCCGCGGGAGTAGTACACGGCTTCCCAGCCGTCGGCGCTCCGGCCGCGTGCGGTCCGGAGCGTCTGCGTTTCCGGCCCCGTCGCCGCCGCCGTCGTCCTCCCGCGAGAACTGAACGCTCGCAACTCGCCCGAGGGAGGCCCCCGTGGACCACATCCGGGCAAGGAACAAAAAGCACCCCCATCACGACGCACCCGACACCTCCGCGCAGTTCCACCGACTCGCCGACATGCCGGAAGGACCGGAGAAGAAGGCGCTGCGGCAGGAGGTCGCACGCGCCTGGATGCCCATGGCCCGGCGGCTCGCCCGTCAGTTCAGGAACCGCGGCGAGGCGCTGGAGGACCTCGAACAGGTCGCCCACCTCGGCTTGGTCAAAGCCGTCCGGCGGTACGACCCGGCGCGCGGCAAGGCATTCGAGAGCTACGCGGTACCGACGATCGTCGGCGAGATCAAACGCCACTTCCGTGACCACATGTGGGCAGTGCACGTGCCCCGCCGCGTCCAGGACCTCCGCAACCGGGTCCGCAGCGCCGTCATGGCGCTGGGCACCACGGCCGACGACCGGTTCCCCCCGATCGCGGACATCGCCGAAGCGGCCGGCCTGACCGAGAACGAGGTACGCGTGGGCCTGCAGGCCCTGGAGGGCTACGCCACCCTGTCTCTCGACGCCTCCCTGACCGACACCGGGGACGGCTACTCGCTCATCGACAGCTTCGGCAGCGCCGAGCCCGGCTTCGACCGGGCCGTGGACCGTGAGGCCGTGCGACCGCATCTGCGCGGGCTGCCGGACCGCGAACGCGAGATCCTCTATCTGCGGTTCTTCTGCGACATGACGCAGAGCAGGATCGCCGAGCGCATGGGCATCTCACAGATGCACGTCTCCCGGCTGATCAACGGGACGTGCGAGCGGGTACGCGCGCGCGTGGAGGCCGACCGGGCGGCCACCGCGTAGCGCGTGGGCCGCCGGGCGGGTCCTGGTCAACCCGGAACAGGCTGCGCCGGATGCTCCGGCGTACCGCCCGCAGGAGCGGAGTCTCCTCGGACGGCGGACCCGGGCGCCACGCCGTCGCACACCGGGGGGATGCCGCAGGCGGCAGCCCGTGGACGGATCGCGACGCCGTTCGTACGCAGCACCTCACGGACGTCCAGGATCAGGGGAAAGACCTCGTGGTTGCGGTCTTCGCCCTGTTCCTCCCACGCGCGCTGCTCGGCTTCGACGGCCATGCGGTCCTCGGCGAACACGCGCTCGGTGAAGCGTCTGATGAACGGCCAGGCCAGGTGGAGGGCGCCGGGGATCCGGGGCTTTTCGATCATGAGCAGACCGTAGGCGTGGCACGTACGCTGCTCGGCGTCCTCGGGCACGTACGCCGCCCACAGGCTGCAGGCCGGGTGGTCGGCGCCCTCCGGAACCAGGTCCAGTGTCTGGTACGGGTACCGGGTGCTGATGGTCATGACGTCGCGTGAGTTCCCGCCGCCGAGGCCCTCGCCCGCGAGCAGGCCGGCGGCGCGGTTCTGCTTACCTCCGGCGTGGGTGAAGAGGTATCTGGCCTCCACGGACGTCGGTCCGGTCCGGTACTGCAGCAACTGCGGGTGAAGCTTGCCGACGACGCCCCGATGGAGGAACTGGTGGTTCATGTCGAGCAGGTTCTCGTGCATGAACGAGTAGTGGCAGCGCACCGTCCGCGAGAAGGTCATGGTCTTGAACCTCGCCGAGCCCGAGGCCGGCACCTCGGGCAACGCGGTGGCCTTCGCCTTCTCCGCCTCGCCCGGGAAGACGAACACCAGGCCGTGCGCCTCCCGGACCGGATATCCGCGCACCCCGCGCGGAGGCCGGCGATCGCCCTTGGACAGATAGGGGATCTGCGAAATGCGGCCGTCGCCGCGGTAGGCCCACGCGTGATAGCAGCAGCGGAGGGTCTCGTCCTCCACGACGCCCATGCTCAAGGGCACCTGCCGGTGAGCGCACCGGTCCTCGAGCGCGTGCACGGCACCGCTCGCCCCACGGTAGAGGGCGATGCGCTCCCCCGCGAACGCCGTTGCGACCACCCGCAGGGGGCGCACGTGCTTGGACAGGGCGACGGGGTACCAGAAATCCGGGTTCACCCCGACACGCCGGAGGTCGGCGGTGGCGGGGAGCGGGGAGCGGGGCACCGAGGGCCGACCGCGCCCGGCTTCGTCGGTGTCGGTGTCGGTCTCGGTCATGCCTCTCCCTCGTGTGACGAGCAACGTCCCTTCCATCCTGGCCGCCGCCCGCCGCCCCCGCCCGCCCGGTACGACCGGACGGGCGAGCGGCCCGTGAGGATCGCCCGCCAGGCCGCCGGCAGCCGCCGGCACCGAGCGGATGTCATGCGCGCAGCGCGTCCAGGCCCTCCAGCAGCTTGTCCGGGGTCGCCGGCAGGTCCCGTACGCGCACGCCGGTGGCGTGGAACACCGCGTTGATCACGGCGGACGGTGATCCCACGATCCCGATCTCGCCGATCCCGCGCGTGCCCATCGGATTGCTGTGCGGGTCCTCCTCGTCCAGCCAGACCGCTTCCATGTCGCAGACGTCCGCGTGCGCGGCGATGTGGTAGTCGGCGAGGTCGTCGTTCACCACGTGCCCGGTGCGCGGGTCCAGCACGGTGTGCTCGTGCAGCGCCATCGACAGGCCCATGGTCATGGCGCCGATGAACTGGGAGCGGGCGGTGCGCGGGTTGACGATGCGGCCCGCGGAGAAGACCCCGAGCATCCGCGGCACGCGGATCTCGCCGGTGTCGGCGTCGACCCGCACCTCGGCGAAGTGCGCCCCGAAGGAGTACAGCGCGTACTTCTTCAGGTCCGGGTTCTCCGGCGTGCCGGCGCGGGACTCGGCGCCCGGCGGTGGTTCATGGCCGTGCTGCTCGCGGAAGGCGCGGACGGCAGCGACCACCGTCGAGCCCCAGGACGCCAGGCCGGAGGAGCCGCCGGCCACCGTCGCCGGGGGCAGTGCGGTGTCGCCGATGCGCAGCGTCACGTCGTCCGGCGCCGCGTCCAGCGCGTCGGCGGCGATCTGGGTGAGCGCCGTCCAGGTCCCGGTGCCGATGTCGGCCGCGCCGATCCCCACCGTCCAGCGGCCCTCGCCCTCGTGGCGGACCAGCGCCTCCGAGCCCTGACTCGCGTAGTAGGGGTACACGGACGACGCCACGCCGAGGCCCACCAGCTCCCGTCCCTCCCGGCGGGCGCCGGGAGCGGCGGCGCGCCGGTCCCAGCCGAAGCGCCGGGCGCCCTCGCGCAGGCACGCCACCAGGTTCCGCCCGGACCAGGGACGTCCGGTCTCCGGGTCCTGTGGCGGGTCATTGCGCGCCCGAAGCTCGATCGGGTCCAGGCCACAGGCGACGGCCAGTTCGTCCATCGCGCATTCCAGCGCGAAGAGGCCCGGGCACTCGCCCGGTGCCCGCATCCAGGACGGCACGGGCACGTCCAGCGCCGCCAGCCGGTGGGACGTGCGGCGGTTGGCCCCGGCGTACATCATCCGGGTGCCGACGGCCGTCTGCTCGGCGAACTCCTTGATACGGGCGGTGTGCTCGACCACGTCGTGGCCGATCGCGGTGATCCGGCCGTCCGTTTCGCAGCCCAGCCGCAGGTGCTGGATCGTGGGGGTGCGGTGCCCGGCGAGCGTGAACATCTGCTGGCGGGTCAGCGCCAGCTTCACCGGCCGGCCCGGCACCTTCCGGGCGCACAGCGCGGCCAGCACGTCGTGGGCGTGCGTCATGCCCTTGGAGCCGAACCCGCCGCCGACGTGCGGAGAGATCACCCGCACCTGATCGACCTCCAGCCCGAACAGCGGGGCGAGGGTGGAGCGTACGGTGTGCACGCCCTGCGTGGAGGCGTAGAGCAGCAGCCGCACCGCGGAGTCCGGCTGCCACACGGCGACCGTGGTGTGCGGCTCCATCGGGTTGTTGTGCTCCATCGGCGTCGTGTAGGTGACGTCGACGGTGACCGGGGCCCGGTCCATCGCCGCGTCGACGTCGCCCTGCTCGCTGTCGGTGGCGAAGGCGGGGTTGACGGTCTCCGGGGCGTACAGGTCGTCGCGGTCGGCACGCAGGTCGACGTCGGGTCGCTCGTCCTCGTACGTGATCCGCACCAGGGAGGCCGCGTGCCGGGCGGTCTCCACGTCCTCGGCGATCACCGCGCCCACGACCTGGCCGCGGAAGGCGACCCGGCCGGACTGCAGCACCGCCAGTTCCCCGTCGCCGGTCTCCTCGAGCCGGGGGGCGTCGTGGTGGGTGACCACGACCGTGACGCCGGGACAGGCCGCGGCGGCCTCGGTGTCCACGCCGGTGATCCGGCCCCGGGCGACGGTGGCCTGCAGCGGATGGACATAAAGCGGCTGCTCGACGGGGTGCTCGAAGGCGTAGAGGGCGGTCCCGGTCACCTTGGCCGGGCCGTCGAGACGCTTCAGCGGGAGGCCGACGGCGCGGGGGCGGAGCGTGGTCATCGCCCGGCCTCCGTGAGGTCGCGCAGGACCGCGACCATGGTGTGACGGGCCAGCGGCACCTTGTACGCGTTGCCGTCCCGTACCTCGGCGGCGGCCAGCTCGGCGTCGGCGGCCATGCGGAAGGACTCCTGGGTCGCGGGCGCGCCGCGCAGCACGTCCTCCGCGCGCTCGGCGCGCCACGGTTTGTGGGCGACGCCGCCGAGCGCGATCCGCGCGTCCCGCAGGACGCCGTCGTCCTCGTCCACGTCCAGCGCGGCGGCGACGGACACCAGCGCGAACGCGTAGCTGGCCCGCTCTCGGACCTTGCGGTACGTCGACCGCCGGGTCATGGCGCTCGCGGGCGGCAGCTCGACGGCGGTGATCAGCTCACCGTGCGCCAGCACCGTGTCCCGCTCCGGGGCGTCGCCCGGCAGCCGGTGCAGATCGGCGAGCGGCAGCATACGGGCGCCGTCCGGGCCGAGCACGTGCACCGTCGCGTCCAGGGCGAGGAGGCCGACCGCCATGTCGGAGGGGTGCACGGCCACGCAGTGCTCGGAGGCCCCGAGCACCGCGTGGTGGCGTTCCCAGCCGCCGATCGCGGCGCAGCCGGAGCCGGGCTCGCGCTTGTTGCACGGGGTGGTGACGTCCTGGAAGTAGCGGCAGCGGGTCCGCTGCAGCAGGTTTCCGCCGGTGGTGGCGGCGTTGCGCAGTTGCCCGGAGGCGCCGGAGAGCAGCGCCCGGGCCAGCGCAGGGAACCGCTGCCGTACGAAGGGGTGGGCGGCCAGGTCGCTGTTGCGGACGGCCGCGCCGATGCGCAGCCCGCCGCTGGGTGTCTCCTCCACCTCCGTGAGAGGCAGCCGCGACACGTCGACGAGCATGTGCGGCTCGGCGACACCCAGCTTCATGTGGTCGACCAGGTTGGTGCCGCCGCCGAGGAAGACGGCGTCGGGACGGGCGGCGACGGTCGCCACCGCCTCCCCCGCGTCGGCGGCCCGGCGGTACTCGAAGGGGATCACGATGCCTCCGTGGATGCCGTCGCGGTCTCGCGCAGCGCGGCGAGGATGTTCACGTACGCCCCGCACCGGCACAGATTGCCGCTCATCCGCTCGCGGATCTCCTCGTCGTCGAGCGAGAGGGAAGTGTGCGGCGCACGGGGCGGCGTCAGGTCCCGGGTGACGTGGCTCGGGTGGCCGGCTTCCGCCTCGTCGAACATGCCGACGGCGGAGCAGACCTGGCCGGGTGTGCAGTAGCCGCACTGGAAGCCGTCCTGCTCGATGAACGCCCGCTGCACCGGGTGCAGTCCGCCGTCGCCGCGTACCTCACCGAGCCCTTCGGCGGTGACCACCCGGTCGCCGTCGTGCGCGACGGCGAAGGTCAGGCAGCTGAGCTGTCTGCGGCCCTCCAGCAGCACCGTGCAGGCACCGCACTGGCCGTGGTCGCAGCCCTTCTTCGGGGAGGTCACCCCCAGCCGCTCACGCAGCGCGTCGAGCAGCGTGGTGCGCGCGTCGACCGTCACGGCCCTCTCCGTGCCGTCCACCCGAAGAGTGATCCGGTGTTCCATATGCCGCCTCCCGGGGCGCTCCGGTGTCGGTCCCAGCGCAGGGGTACCACGCTGCGCGGAGCGAAACCCGGTGACCGCGCCATGCGCGCACCGGACGCTTGCGATAAGACATTACAGACAAAATGCACGAACTCCAGGTCTACGAGCCCAGGGGCGCGTGTCGTGCAGGCGCCGCCGGCCCCGGCTGACGCCGGTGTCAGGGCGGCCCGTCGCCCTGCTCCCGCCCGATGTGCAGGACCTCTTCACGATCGGCGAGCCGGTCCAGGCCGCGCACGGCGCGGGCCGTGCGGGGGTTGCCTTCGAGCGCGGCGCGGTGGCGGTGGACGAAGGACCAGTAGCCGGTGGTGTAGGGGCAGGCCCGGTCGCCCGTGCGGTCACCCGGGCGGAAGGCGCATCCGTGGCACAGATCGCTCATGCGGTGGATGTACGCACCCCCCGAGGCGTAGGGCTTGGTGGTCATGCGGCCTCCGTCGGCGTACTGGGACATGCCGATGACGTTGGGCAGCATCACCCAGTCGTAGCCGTCGACGAAGCAACGGTGGAACCAGTCGGTCACCTCCCGCGGTTCCCAGCCTCGTTGCAGGGCGAAGTTGCCGAGGACCATCAGCCGCGGGATGTGGTGCGTCCAGCCGGTGTCCCGCACCTGGGCGAGGACAGTGCCCAGGCAGCGGGCGGTCACGGCGTCCGCGTCGAGTTCGAGAAACCACCCGGGCAGCGGCACGCGGTGGCGCAGGGCGTTGCGGTGGCGGTAGGGCTCGCCGAAGTACCAGTACAGATGCCACACGTACTCGCGCCAGCCCGCGATCTGCCGGACGAAGCCCTCGGCGCTGTGCACCGGCACCCGGCCGGCCCGCCAGGCTTCCTCGGCCGCGGCCACGCACTCTGCGGGGTCGAGGAGGCCCAGGTTGAGCGACGAGGACAGCAGGCTGTGGCTCATCCCCGGGTCGGCGGCGAGCATGGCGTCCTCGTGCGGGCCGAACCCGGCCAGCCGGTGCTCCGTGAACCGGCGCAGCGCGGCCAGGGCCTGGCGGCGGGTGGCGGGAAAGCGCCGCGGCCCGTCCCGGCCGACGAAGCGGATTCCCTCGTCGCGCTCCCAGCGGTCGAGGTCGGCGCGTACCTCCTCGTCGATGTCGTCCTCCCGGGGCCGGTACGGCTTCGGTGCGCCGAGGGTGCGGGCCCCGCGGGGCGGCCGTTCGCGGTTGGCGTGGTCGTGGTTGAAGCGTCCGCCGGCCGGAGTGCCGCCGTCCATCAGGACGTTCAGCTCGCGGCGCATCCAGTGGTAGAAGTCCTCCTGCCGCAGCCGGCGGCCGTCGCGTCCGTCGGCCCAGGCGCGGAAGGCGTCGTGCGGCAGCAGGAAGCCGCGGGCGGGCAGCACCCGTACCGCCTCCAGGGTGTCGACCAGCCGCAGGGCGGCCCGTGAGGTGGGGTGGTGGACGGTGACCGGGCCGTCCCCGACCGCCTCGTGCAGGCCCTCGGCGTAGGTCTCGGCACGCACGTAGCGGATCCGGTCGCCGAGTTCGGCCGCCCGGTGACGCATGGCGGAGAGGACGAGATGGGCCTTCGCCCGGTGGAATCGGCGGCGGCGGAACACCGAGCGGGCCTCGACCATCACGAGCGGCGCGTTGACGGCGGGGCCCTCTTCGCCGCCGGCGAGGAAGTGCGGGCCGAGTTGGTCACCGAAGAGCCAGTGCGCAGTGGTCATACGGTCCACCTTGCTCCCTGTCCGTACGGACCCGCGCGATCCGGCGGGCCGCCCCCCACGGCGCGCCCGTGGAACCGGATGATCTGTTCGAGTGGTGTTTGACGGCCGCGTCTTCGCTTGCGATGGCCGGACCACTCCGGGGGCTAGCGTGGATCCACCCCGGGTGAGGGTGGATCACGCGCCCCGAAAGGGCCGTTCGGGGGTTCTCGCGGTTCCGACGGGCAGAAAAGGTAGGGGCCTGACATGTCCAACCACTTCACCGGACTCAGCCTCGGGCCGCCGCTCGGCGACCAGCGGCTCGATCTGTGCGACCTCTACGCCTTCGGTGCGCCCGGCGATCCGAGCAGGACCGCGCTCATCCTCAACGCCAACCCCGACGCAGACGCCCTGCATCCCGACGCCGTCTACCGCCTGAACATCGACAACGACGGCGATTACCTGCCCGACCACGCCTTCAGCTGGGTCTTCAGCCCGCCGGCGTCCGACGGCTCGCAGACCTACAGCGTTTTCCGGGCAACGGGTGAGGAGGCCCGCAGGCCGGAGGCGGTCGGCACCGAGATCGTGTCGGGCGCCGCCGTCTCCTTCGGTCCCCGGGCCAACGTGATCAGCAGCGGCGACTACAAGGTCGCCGCCGGCAGCCGCAGTGACGCCTTCTTCTTCGACTTCGACGGAATCAAGAACCTCTTCGACACCAGCGGCAAGAGGAACTTCACCGCACCGCACCTGGGCGAAAGGTCACCGTGGACCGGCGTCGACTCCAACGCCGGGGCCAACGTCTTCTCCATGGCCGTCGAACTGCCCACCGCGCAGCTCGCGCCCAAGCACGAACTGCACATCTGGGGGCGGTGCAGCGTCCTGCGCGACGGCGAACTCGTCCACGCGGACCGGGCCGGGCACCCGTCGATGAGCAGCTTCTTCAACACCGACGACACGAAGGAGGAGTACAACGCAAGTGAGCCGGTCGACGACCGGGCCAGGTGGACGGACCAGTTCGTCCACCTGCTGGGCCACACGGGCGGATACTCGCGCGAGGAGGCGATCGTCGCGCTGGACGAGCACGGCCTCCTGCCCGACGTGCTGCACTACAACCCGTCCATGCCTGCCGCATACCCGAACGGCCGGACGTTCACGGAAGACGTCATCGATATCCGCGTCGCGTTCCTCACCAAGAACGAGGCACCGCCCACCGGCCTGACGCCGCACACCGACACCCTGGACACATTCCCGTACCTCGGCGACCCGCACCCGGCAACCGCCACCTGACGCCTTTCGTGGCGTGTCGCCCCGAACCGGCCGGTAACCGATGCACAAGGTGCGGTGTCCGCCGAACGGGTACACCATGGCAGTGCGTGACCGGTCCGCGGACCGTCGTCGCATGCCGGAGGGGTCATTACTACACAGGGTGGCGCGATGCTCCTTCTTGGTCTGCTCGTTCCCTTCGTCCTGGCCCTCATGGCCTTCGGGCTCGACGCTCTGGAGAACGTACTGTTCCCCCGCGAGCCGGCTTCCGGGTCCGGGCACGTACCCCATGCGGCCCCCTCACATGCGCCGCCGGAGAGATCACCCTCGACGCGGTGACGGCAACGGCGGGCAGGGGTCGTGCGGTCCCGGCGCGGATCAGAGGTCGTTGCCCGCGTAGGAGAGGTTGAAGCTCTTATTGGTCAGGGGGAAATCCGGAACGATCGTGTCGGTCAGCGCGACGGGGAGTGCGGGCCAGTTGAAGAAGGACGGGTCGACCGGTTTGACGCGGGTGAGAATACCGCCGGGCGCGAGTTCGACACGGGTCGTGATGGTGCTGCGCCAGCCCTCGGTGATGCCCACCCCGGAGGCGGGCCCCTGGCGTGGCGTCTCCGACAGGTGGGCGGCGGTGACGCCGGGCCTGAGGCCGGGGGTGAGGCGGGCGATAAGGGCCAGGGAAGTGTCGATCTCCTCGGCGCGGATGAGGAAGCGGGCCAGGGCTGCCCTCTCCCGGGCGGGTGCGGGGGCTGCGGGGGCGAGTACGGCCAGCAGGACGTCGAAGGAGATGCCGAGTTCGACGATGAGCGGCACGCTCCCCGTGCACTCCGATCAGCAGGGGTATGGCGCCCAGCGCCACCCCCTGCGCCGCGAAGACCCGGACGATCGCCGGTCTGCAGTTCAGCAGATCGACGAAGGGGCGAGAACGTGGACGACTGCCCGGACCGCATGGTGCGGGGCGGTGCCGGCCGGGCGGCGCGCAATCGTCCCCCGACCGCGGCGTCTGGATCCCGCGGCAGCTTCTGGCTAGGCTATGGGAGCGCTCCCAAATCCAGCACCCCCCACGTCCCTGGAGGACTCATGGCGCTCTTCCCCGCTCGCTCGCCCCGCCCGCCGGCCCGCCGTCCGCGCGCCGCCCTCGGCGGGGCGTTCGCCCTGCTCGGCACGGCCCTCATGGCGCTCACGGGCACGGCGGCACCCACGGCTGCCGCGGCCGCCGCGCCGATCCCGACGCCGGCCGCCGCGTGTACGGCCGACGGCTTCTGCGAGGACTTCGAGTCCCAGACCGGCACCCAGCCCTCCGGCCGCTGGAGTTTCCAGGCCGCCGACTGCTCCGGCACGGGCACCGTCACCGTGGACACCGCCGTCGCCCACGGCGGTACGACGTCCCTTCGGGTGAACGGAGGCGAGGGGTACTGCAACCACGCCTTCGCCGGCACCGCACTCGACGACGTACCGGCGGGCTCCGCGCTGTACGTGCGCTTCTGGGTCCGGCACACCACCGCGCTGCCCACCCAGCACGTCACGTTCCTCGCCATGCAGGACACGAACACGCGCGACACCGACCTGCGCATGGGCGGGCAGAACGCCGCCCTGCAATGGAACCGCGAGTCCGACGACGCCACACTGCCCGCGCAGAGCCCGGCGGGCGTCGCGCTGAGCAAGCCGCTGCCGGTGGACACGTGGTCGTGCCTGGAGTTCCGGGTCGAGCCGGCCGGCCGGCTGCAGACCTGGATGGACGGCGAGAGCGTCGAAGGGCTGATCGTCGACGACACTCCCACCCAGGACGTCGACGCGCAGTGGAAGAACGGCGGCACCTGGCAGCCCGCGCTCACGGACCTGCGCCTGGGCTGGGAGAGCTACGGCCAGGGCACCGACACCCTCTGGTACGACGACGTCGCCGTGGGCACCGAGCGCGTCGGCTGCGCCTGACGACGCGAGCCCCTATCGCACCCCGGTCCGTCCATACGGACGGACCGGGGGTCCGGCCACCCCGACCGGAACCCGCGCGGGCCCGACCGGCCGGTGTGCGGCCGGAGGCGCTGCGCAGCAGCGACGCACATCCGACCGAATTGACAGGTTTTGCGTACCGGGCGAACCTGGAATCACCGCCCGGACTCGGTCGTGGAAGGGCCGGAGTACGCAGCCGACGCCACGATCCGCTGTCCCGGATCAAGCACCAGGCAGCCCTTCCGGAGCACTCCTGATGGGCCGTGCCTGAACAGCTCGGCCATCGTGCCGCCCCTCTCCCCAAGCCTGCCCCGGACCATCGGTCACGCGAAGTTGCGCAGCTGAAAGGACGGCGTCATGCCCCAGAAGAACGTCTACCTTGAGGACGTGAAGGCGGCCATCGAGAGGCCCGACGCCTGCGATGGACCCAGCACCGAGAACCTTGACGACCTTCCGGAGAGCGACTTCATCGGCTTCGCCGAGGACGACGCGGAGGCCGGCTCTCAAGCGACCGCCACCATCGCCTATGACCGTCCCGTCGCGGACTTCATCGACGAGCTCAGCGCGACGGGCCACGTCACCCACAGGTCGTACCGGAAGACGTCGGTCACGCTGCACCACAACGCCGGCCGGCTTTCGCACCAGGGTGTGCTCGACGTCTGGAAGGTACGTCCGGCTTCGGCTCATTTCGACGTGGACGCCGCCGGCGCCGTCGCTCAGTACGTCAAGGTGACCGAGTACGCCTGGGCCTGCGGGAACACGGTCGGCAACCAGAGCTCGATCAGTATCGAGATGGCGAACGCAACGCTCGCGCCCGACTGGACGGTCGGCGAGGCCACCTGGAAGAACGCTGCGCGGCTTGCCGGCTGGCTCTTCGCCAGGGTGATCGGCCAACGCCCCAGCAGAAGCAACCTCTTCTACCACCACCACTGGCGCTCGACCATCTGTGCCGGCCCGTTCATGGACCAGATCTACGACGAGGTCCTCGCCGAGGTACAGGCGGCGTACGACCACTTCCGGGGTGCACACCCCACCTTCCGGCCGGATACCGAGCCGTCATCGGTCGAGCGCCAACGCTGACCAGTCGCGACGGATCAAAGGTCCCCCGGTCGAGGAGCTCGGTGTCGCAGATTGCGCAGAAGAGGAACGAGCGAAGCACGCAAGAGTTGTTATTCGAATCCCTGGTGCTCCAGCAGCAGTGAGTGATCCTGCCTGGACGGATCGGTGCGCAGGGAGCGCGAGGGGTGGGCGATGGCACGGGTGGAGGGACCTTCCTCGGCCCGGGAGGTGCGGTGCAGCGCCTGGGCCTTCTGCATCAGCAGACGTGCGAGGTCGTGTTCCCCTTGCGCCCAGGCGATCTTCGCCGCGAGGCGGTGGGCGTAGCCGAGCTCGGCGGGGTCGCTGAGGACGTCGAAGCGGTCGAGTGCCCGGTGGGCGTGGTGCGCGGCCTGATCCAGTTCGCCGGACTTGCGCAGCGCCTCCGCGGCGGATGCGTACGCGTGGGCCGCCCCTTCCCGGTCGCCTTGCTCATCGAGAATGCCGGCGGCCGTGCGGGCGAGCTCCGACGCCAGGGGATACTGGCCGACGTACATGTGCAGTGCCGCCTGACCCACCAGGCACTCGGCCACCAGCCGCACGTCGCCTGCCTCTTCCAGGCAGGCGCGGGCCTCGGCCTGGTATTCCACGGCTTCTTCGACGAGATCGGCGGCAAGGGCGCGCTCGGCGAGGCCCATCAGCCGACGTCCGCGTTCAGCCGCTTCCTCCGGCGATGTGCGAGTCGCCTGCGCAGTGCGACGGAACTCCTCGACCAGTCCCTTGCGCGCGGCCAGGATGTCCAGGTCCGGGGGCCGTTGCCCGGAGCCGGCCTGCTCGCCCAGCAGAGCCAGGCAGCTGCGGGCCCGTGCCATGGCCCGGCCGTCGCGTCGGCAGGTCGCATGCCGGAAGGCGGCGCCCGCCTCCTCCCCCGCCTCCGCGAACAGCTGTTCCTCGCGCAGGGCGTCGGCTACCTCGCAGCTCAGGTCCGTCGCCAGGTGCCAGCCGTCCTCCCGTGCCGCCCGGGCCGCCGCGCGCAGTTCGGCCAACGCGGCGCTCCGCCAGGCGTGGCGGGCGGTCCCGCGCTCGCGTGCGTCACGTAGGGCGCTGCGCAGGTGCAGGTAGAGCCAGGTGCGCCGCAGCGCCTCCGAGCCTGCCTTCGTGTGCGAATAACTGCGGTAGAGATCGTGGAAGCCGTAGCGGCCGTCCCTGCGTTGCAGCAGGCCCGCGTCCACCAGTTCCTCCAGCATCAGCCCGCAGATACCCGGCGGCATCTGGCTGATCGCGGCTGCCGAGTGGCGGTCGAAATCGGGGCCGGGATGGTTGGCGCAGTCGTGCAGCACCTGCTTCTGGGCTGCGGTCAGCGCCTCGTAGGACACCGTGAACGCCGTACGCACCTGGTCGTCGTCGGAGTGCAGGTGCTGCAACGGCCGCTCCGACTCCCGCATCGCTTCCAGCAGCAGGTCGGGAGGGGTACGCCGCAGCCGGGCCGCGATCGGGCGCAGGGCGAGCGGAAAGCAGCTCAGCAGGCGGGCGATCTGAGCGAGTTCTGTGTCGTACCCGGTGAGCCCGCTGAGGTGCTGCAGCATCGCCACCGCATGGCTGAGCTGCAGAGGTGCCAGCAGATACCGGCGGGCGGAGACGTCCGTGAGCGAGGAGCGGCTGGTCGCCAGGACCAGCGAACGCGGTGCGGCGGCCACCGCCCGGGTGATTTCCGTGGCATCGGTGACGTCGTCGAGCAGCACGACAGGAGCGCCGGAGGAACCGGCCCGACCCGAAGCAGATTCGGCAGGGCCGGTAGCCCGGTCGGCTGTGAGCCGTCGGTTCAGCTCCGCCGCCAGGGCCGACTTGCCCACGCCCGGTGGCCCGTGAACGAGCAGCGCGCCGGGACCGTCGGCCGCCTCAACGGCCAGTTCAAGCAGCTCCCGGTCGCGGCCGAACAGCCGCTCCGGCGGCATCGGAACGTCGGGGCCCTGCCCTTCGTCGAGCGACGTGGGGGACCTCCACGCAGGATTGCGGAAGACGGCGATGCGTTCGCCCGAGTTGTGTGCACCGAGCTGCGGATGTTGCGGCTGGTCGCGGGTGCCGAGCTCCCTCTGCAGCCAGGTATGCGCGGTGCCGAAGTCGAGCACCGGGCCGGCCCCGGGCAGTCCCGCCTTCAGAATGCCGAGAAGAGCGCCGGTGAAGGCGGACAGATTCTGATCGGGCAGCGAGAACGCGAGCTCGGTCGCCGCGCTGGAGGTGAGCACGCAGACGCCGTCGATGTCGGAGACCTGCTGGAGCAGCGTTTCGGACTGGCCCATGCCACCCTCCACGGCGGCGCCGCTGAAACAGCAGTCCAGGACGACCGCGCACTTCAGTCCCCGACGACGGTGCGCTGCCCGCACCTCGTCGCGGACATGGGCATACGGCAACGAGCGCCACATCTGGTGATCGTTGGAGGCGTGGAGGGCGAGGTGCAACTCGGTCGGCCGGTCCGGATGCAGCAGTCCATGTCCCGCGTAGTAGACGAGCAACGTGTCCGTGGCCTCGTGTGCTGCGCTGTCGATGGCCTGCATGACGGTCCCGAGACCGGCTTCCGGACCAAGCACCGTGCAGTCCTGCTGGGCCAGCCCCCATACTTCGCTGTCGCACAGCGCCTCCCGCAGCGCTGCGACGTTCCGTTCAACCGCGGGCAGCCGGGCGAGACCGGAGCCCTCGGCATAACGATGGATGCCGATGAGGACAGCCCGGGAGGCCGCCGGCTCGGACAGCCGTGCGGTCATACGCCACCCTGCTCGGGAGCCTGACCCGGCTCTGTGTTCCGGACCTGCGTCCGGCTCTGCTCCCGGCGTGCGCGAAGCACCACGAGCACGTCGTCGGCCGTGCCCTCCAGCACGGTCCCGTCTCTCTCGACGACCCGCACGCTGGGAGGAGGCGTGCCGACCGGGCGCCGCCAGGCAGCGACGCAGACCAGCAGGCTGACCAGACCGACTGTGCTGTCGACGAGAGCGGTGACCGTGTCGACGGTGCCCATGGCGCCCGTCGGCACCTGAGGCCGAGGTCTGGCCGCGGGGGCGATCTCAACGCCGGAGCGGACCACCCCGGGGTCACGTCGCAGCCATCCTGCCAACGCACCGGCGCCCGCGGCGCCTCCGACGCTGATCTCGACCTCAACCATCGTGCTCCCCGAGCTGTGCGACGTACGCTCCGTGCGCCGTTGCGTCGGGTCAGGATGCCACTTTCTCCAGAGACATCCGACGTCGTGGGAGCGCATCACCCGGCTGAGGGCGCAGATCACGCCAGCGAAGATTCATGTCCGAGCAGGTGGAATGCGTGGTGGGCATCGCGAAGGCGCACGTCATGGGCCTGGTGGGAGAGCAGGGAGACCGCTCTGGCTGTCGGTGATGTGTCTGGGTCCGGCGCAGTCGCCGGACTGTTCCGAGTTCCGTGGAGCCCGCTCCGAGTGGTCGTTAAGTCCCGTTTCCATGGGTACGGGGCCCTCAAGGGTCCCCGGAGGTCCGGCGCAGCGTGAGACCGGCAGCATGCCAGTGCATCGCAAAAGGCCCCCTGACCTGGGATTTCTCCCGCTCAAAGGGCCTCTTCAGCACCGTCGGGACGGCGGGATTTGAACCCACGACCCCTTGACCCCCAGTCAAGTGCGCTACCAAACTGCGCCACGTCCCGGTGCCCGGACGACCTGGGGTTTCGCCCCGGCCGCTCGCGCACGAGAACCATACCGCATCCACCCCCCGGTCCCGCAAAGCCGATTGGCCGCCGGCTCCGCTACTCCAGGCGTGCCACCCCGCCCTGTCCCCCGCCACCCAGCAGGCGAGGTCGGCGGTGCAGTCCACGGTGTCGTACGAACCGGAATCGAAGCCGTGCCACGTGCGCCCCGCGTCGAACGTGACGTCCGAGCCGGTCGGGCCCACGGCCAGGGCGGCGGTGCGGCTGTGCGGCAGCCAGGCCACGCGCGACCGGTACGCGGGCGGCGGCGTGCGGGCGTCCGTCCAGTGCGCCGCCGTCGGCGGTGCGGGCCGCCGCGTCCGGCGACGGGTCGCCGGGCTGGAAGCCGCCACCCACCGCGAGGCCGTGGCGGGGGTCCCGGAAGGCTCCGTCGTCGCCGTACGGAGCGGGCTCACGCCTGCTCCGGCCACGCCTCCGGCGACGGTGACTGGCACGGGGCGGCGTCGAGGATGCGCGTCACCGCGTCGGTCAGCGCGGCGCGCTCGCCGACGTCCAGCCCTGCGGCCATGGCCGCGAGCCGGGCCGTCACCTCGGCATGCGCGCGGCCGGCCAGCTCCTCCCCCGCCGCGGTCAGCGTGATCCGGCACGCGCGGCCGTCGTCGGCGTCCGGCGTACGGGCCACCAGGCCCCGCCGCTCGACGCGGTCGACCAGACCGGTCAGTCCCGACTTGCCCAGGCGCAGCCAGCGGCTCAGCTCACCCATCCCCACCGGGCCGCCGCTGAGCGCACAGAGCAACTGGACCTGCTGCGGGGTGAGGCCGTGCCCGCGCCCGGCCTCGGCGAGGACGTGCTGGAGCGTGTGCGTCAGCCGCACCAGCGCGCTCGCCAGTCCGGCCGCGCCGGCTTCGACGACCTGCGTCGCCGGCTCCGCGCGCGCCGCCGAGGCCGCCGGAGCGGTCGCCGGTGCCGTCTGTTCCGTCGTCATGACACCTCCCGGGGACACTCCCAGTTTGACACTAGTTCGCGGCGCGAAATAATCTGGTTCGCAGCACGAACCATTTCCCTCTGCTGAGGAAGCGCCATGCCCGACTACGGCCACGATCTCCGCTTCGGCATCAACCCCGTACCCTCCGGCCGGGACCCGCAGGCGACCGTCGCGCTCGCGCAGCTCTCCGAGCGCACCGGCGCCGACCTGGTCACCTTTCAGGACCACCCGTACCAGCCCGCCTTCCTCGACACCTGGACGCTGCTGTCCTACGTCGCCGCGCGCACGGACTCGGTCACGCTGTCCGCCAACGTCCACCCGCTCCCCCTGCGCCCGCCGGCCATGCTGGCGCGCAGCGCGGCGAGCCTGGACCTGCTCAGCGGCGGCCGGTTCGAGCTGGCGCTCGGCGCCGGCGGGTTCTGGGACGCCATCGCGTCGCTCGGCGGCCCGCGGCGCTCGCCGGGCGAGGCCGTCGAGGCGCTGGACGAGGGGATCCGGATCATCCGCGAGACCTGGGACACCGACGCCCGCGGCGGGATCCGCTTCGACGGGCGGCACTACCAGGTGAAGGGCGCCAAGCGCGGCCCGCGGCCGGCGCACGACATGCAGATCTGGCTCGGCGCGTACAAGCCGCGGATGCTCCGCCTCGTCGGCCGGGCCGCGGACGGGTGGCTTCCCTCGCTGCCCTACCTCGACTCGCCCGGCGCGCTCGCCGAGGGCAACGCCGTGATCGACGAGGCGGCGGTGGCGGCGGGGCGCACCCCCGGGGACGTGCGGCGGCTGCTCAACCTCGCGGAGGAGCACCCGGCCGAGCAGCTCGCGGAATTCGCGCTGGCGTACGGCACGGGCACGTTCCTCCTCCTGACCGGCGATCCGCACCAGATCGAGCGGTTCACCGGCGAGGTCGCCCCGGCCGTACGCGAACTGGTCGGCAAGGAGCGTGGCCGCGATGCCTGAGCACGTGGACGACGAGAAGGCCGAGCAGAAGGAAGCCCGGGTGCCGGTGCAGCGGGACGGCGGCGTTCCGTCCGGTACGGCCGGCCCGGAGCGGCAGTCCACTTCGACGGCAGCGCTCTGGGACGAGAGCACCCGTCCCACCGTGCCCGAGGCCCGTACGCCCCGGCCAGGCGAGGACGTCTCCGCCGGCCACCATCTGGTCGAGGTTCACGACCATCTGCGCGACGAGCTGGCGCTGCTGCGCGAACTGGTCGTCGAGGTGGCCGGGGGAACCGTCACCGCCTCCGCGGCCCGCTCACACATCGCGACGATGACCCTGCGGCAGGACAGGGGGTCACTGGGCTCCCGCTGCGCCGCGTACTGCCGCGTCCTCAATCTCCACCACACCGCCGAGGACCGGCAGGTGTTCCCGCATCTGCGCCGCTTCGACCCGCGGCTCACCCCCGTACTCGACCGGCTGTCGGAGGAGCACCTCGTCATAGACGACGTACTGGAGCGCGTCGACCGCGCACTGGTCGCCTTCGTCGCCGGCCCGGAGGGGACCGCGGAGCTGCGCGACGCGGTCGACCTGCTCGCGGAGGCGCTGCTGTCGCACCTGTCGTACGAGGAGCAGGAGCTGGTGGCGCCGCTGGGGCGGCTCATGGGCGGCGGCTGACCCGGGCCGTCCCGCAGGCCCGGGGGAGGAACCCCGGGCCCGTCGCGCGGCGGATGTCAGCGGGGTGGGTGACGATGGGGGCATGCTCTTCGCCGACCTCGCCCGTACCTCGCGGGAGATCGCCGCCACCCGGGCCCGCACGGAGAAGACCGCGCTGCTCGCCGCGCTGTTCCGCGAGGCCGATCCCGCGGACGCGCCCCTCGTGGTCACGTATCTGGCGGGGCGGCTGCCGCAGCGCAGGACCGGCGTGGGCTGGAGCGCGCTGAAGGACGCGCCCCCGGCCGCCCGGCAGCCGCAGTTGACCGTGCGCGAGGTGCACGACGCGTTCGACGCCATCGCTTCCGTCTCCGGCAAGGGGGCACAGGCCGAGCGGCGCCGGCTGCTGCACGAGCTGCTGGGGGCCGCCACGATGGAGGAGCAGCGGTTCCTCGCCGGGCTGATCGGCGGCGAGCTGCGCCAGGGCGCGCTGGAAGCGCTCGCGGCCGAGGGCCTGGCCGCCGCGGTGGACACCGACCCGGCACGGGTGCGCCGCGCGGTGATGCTCGCCGGTTCCGTGGGCAGGGTCGCCGAGGCGGTGCTCGCCCGCGGGCCGGAGGCGCTGGCGGACTTCCGGCTGTCGGTCGGCCACCCCGTGCAGCCGATGCTCGCGCAGTCCGCGAAGGACCTCGACGAGGCGATCGGCAAGCTCGGGCCGTGCGCGGTGGAGGAGAAGCTCGACGGCATCCGGGTGCAGGTGCACCGGGACGGCGAGGACGTACGGATCTACACCCGCACGCTCGATGAGATCACCAGCCGGCTCCCCGAGGTCGTCACCGCCGCCCACGAGCTGAGCGCCGGGACGGCCGTGCTCGACGGCGAGGTGATCGCCCTCGGCGAGGACGGCGACCCCCGTCCGTTCCAGGAGGTCGCCGGCCGCGTGGGCTCCCGGGTCGACGTCGCCGGTGCGCGGGAGACGCTGCCGGTGTATCCGGTCTTCTTCGACCTGCTCGCCGTCGACGGCCGCGACCTGCTGAGCGCACCGGTGCGCGAACGCCACGCCGAGCTGGCCAGGATCACGCCCGAGCCGCGCCGCGTACGCCGGGTCGAGGTCACCGACCCCGAGGACGCGGCGCAGCGGGCGGCGGCGCGGGAGTTCGCCGCGGCGACGCTGGAGCGCGGCCACGAGGGCGTCGTCGTCAAGGCGCTCGACTCGGAGTACAGCGCCGGCCGCCGCGGCGCGGCGTGGCTGAAGATCAAGCCGGTGCACACACTGGACCTGGTGGTGCTGGCCGCGGAGTGGGGTCACGGGCGGCGTACGGGCAAGCTGTCGAACCTGCACCTCGGCGCCCGGCGCGAGGACGGCTCGTTCGCGATGCTCGGCAAGACGTTCAAGGGGATGACGGACTCGCTGCTGGCGTGGCAGACGGAGCGGCTCCAGGAGCTGGCGGTGGCGCAGAAGGACTGGGGGGTGGTGGTGCTGCCGGAGCTGGTGGTGGAGGTCGCGTTCGACGGGGTGCAGCGCTCTCCGCGCTACCCGGAGGGGGTGACGCTGCGGTTCGCGCGCGTGGTGCGGTACCGGGACGACAAGACGGCGGCGGAGGCGGACACGGTGGCGTCGGTCCTGGCCCTGCTGCGCTGAGGAGGCCGGGCACCCACCGGACGGGCCCGCCCCCGCGCCGGGCGGGACGCGAGGGCGGGCGCTTGGGAGCCGACCGGTGTGCGGGACCGGGGGCAGCGGTCCGCGCGACCGCCGGCCCCGGCCCCACGCCGGAGCCGGACGTCCCCGGCTCCGGCAGGCCCCGGCCACGCGCGCCGGTCCGCAGCAAGTGCCGACGCGTGTCCCCTGCCCGGGGCGGATCGAGGGTCAGTAGTGGACGCGCGCCCCTACCGCCCGGTGGTCGGAGTAGTCCATGTCGCCGTCGTCGTTGCCGGTCAGCTCGACGTCGGCCGCGTCGCCCTCGTCGAAGGTCGGGACGACCGGGTGGCTCGTGCGCGGCGGCGCGCCGGTGGCGTTCCGCGCGAGCAGGAAGTCGATGCGGCGCGGCGTCGTCGTGTGCAGCGTCCACTTGTCCGCCAGGCAGTCCGGGATGGAGCCGCCGGCGTCGGCGCAGCCGGCGTACACGGCGTCGCGAAAGCGGTGCTCGCCGCCGATGTCGCCGTTGACGGCCCGGTACCAGGTGGTCCAGTTGTCCTGACCGTTGGTGCTGCTGGCGGAGTGGTTGGTGTCGCCGCCGGCGACGAAGAGGTCGGCAACGCCGTAGCCGTCCTCGGTCAGCTCGTTGCTCAGCTCGCCGGCGTTGGAGACGTTGCAGTACGTACCGCCGTGCTCCTGCGTCGGCCAGTGGAAGGAGGCGGCGGTGACGGTCTTGCCGGAGAGCCTGTCGAGGAGCAGGGCCTTGACGCCCTTGCTCCGCGGCTGGTCGTTGTTGACGCACTGCTTCGAGCCGGCGGGGTACTCGCGCTGCGCCTGCCACCGGTTGTCCGGGGAGGCGGACGTCTGCAGCGAGAGCCGGCCGGTGCGCCAGATGACGGCGTTGGTCTGCTTCACCTTGCCGGCGCAGCCGTTCTCGTCGTTTTCGGGGTCGTTCTCGGCGAGGACTCCGGCGTAGCTCTCGCCGAAGTGCTCCTGCATCCGCGTCAGCAGCAGGTCGAGCTGCGCGCGGTTGCTGATCTGCTGCACGAGGTAGATGTCCGGCCGGTACTCCTGCAGACGCATGTAGTACATGAGGTCGTGCCAGTCGCCGGGGCAGGACTCCGTCGTGGTCGGCAGGTTCTCCACGTTGGCGTCGTAGACCTGCAGGAACGAGGGGTCGTTGTTCGGCACCGCCTCCGCGGCTGCCACCGGGCCGGCGGCGCCGGCGGACGAGCCGTCCGCGGGGCCGGAGGCAGGTGCCGGTGACGCCAGGGCGAAGGGCGCCGCCAGTGCGGCGACGCCCAGAAATGTGCGGGTCTGCCACGAGTTCATGCTTGTCCCCCTGCGTTCGGTCGGTCACCGCAGCATCGCGCGGGGCGGCACGCCGGGGCCGGGTATTGCACCAGAACGCAAACAAGCGCGGCCCGCCGCCGCGCGCAACGGGGAAGCAGCCCGGCGGGCGGCCCGAGCATGAGTCCGGCCGCCGGCCGGCGGGGAGGGCCCGGACGTGATCCACCTCTTCGGGTGCTACCGACCAGTCACCCGTCCCGCGTGCCCCGCGGCACGTAAGCTGCCCTTTCCTGGACACGTGATACGGGGCAGAGCATGCAACTGGGGGAAAACGGGGCGGGCGTGCCCGGGCGGATACTCGCCGGGCGCTACCGGGTGGTGACGCAGCTCGGACGCGGGGGCATGGGCACCGTGTGGCGGGCTGTCGACGAGCGGCTGGGGCGCGAGGTCGCGGTCAAGGAGCTGCGGGCGTTCAGCGATGCGGACGCGCGCGACCTCGCCGAGATGAGGCTGCGTACGGAACGGGAGGCGCGCGCCGCGGCGCGGGTACGGCACCCGGGCGTCGTCGCCGTGCACGACGTGACGGAGCACGAGGGCCGGCCCGTCATCGTGATGGAGCTGGTCGACGGGCCGTCGCTGGACGACGTGCTGCGCGAGCGCGGCGGCCTCACGGCGGCCGAGGCCGCGCAGATCGGGCTGAAGGTGGTCGACGCGCTCGGCGCGGCGCACCGCGCGGGGGTGCTGCACCGGGACGTGAAGCCGGGCAACATTCTGCTGGAGCGCGGCGGCCGGGTCGTGCTGACCGACTTCGGCATCGCCGCCATGGAGGAGCCCGCCGACGGCAACAGCACCCATCTGACGCGCAGCGGTGAGCTGGTCGGCTCGCTGGACTACCTGGCGCCGGAGCGGGCGCGCGGTGAGCAGCCGGGCCCGCCCTCCGACCTGTGGTCGCTGGGCGCGACGCTGTACGCCGCGGTGGAGGGCATCTCGCCGTTCCGCCGTACGTCCACGTGGTCGACGATCACCGCGATCATCGTGGACCCGCTGCCGGAGCCGCGCCGGGCCGGGCCCCTCGCGCCCGTGCTCCAGGCACTGATGGCCAAGGACCCGGCCGAGCGCGCCGGCGTCGACCGGGCCCGCGCCCTGCTGGAGCCGATCGCCGGTACGGCGGAGCCGCCGGCGACGCAGGGGCCGGACACGGTACGGCTCGGCCGGGTGCCGGCCGCGCCGCCACCCGGCGCGTACGGGCCGCCCGGCGGGCACGCAGCCCCGCAGGGCCGGTTCGGCCCGCCGCAGCTCGGACCGCCCGGCACGGAGCCCCGTACGGCCGAGCAGACGGTGCCTCAGCGGCACCGCGGCGGGCGGCGCTGGCTGCCGGTCGCCGCCGCCGCGACGGCGGTGCTCCTCGCCGGCGGCGGCGTGACGTACGCGCTCGCCGGCGGCGACGACGGCGAGCCCGCCGCGAGCGGGGAGACGGAAGAGCCCGCCGCGGAGGTCGTGTCCCCGTCGCCCGGGAAAGGCGGCGAGGGCAGGAAGAGGGAAGACACGGACGACAGGGACGGCACAGGCGGCAAGGGCGGTCAGGACGAGAACGGCGGGGACGGTCGGGACGAGCCGGACGAAGACGGCGGCTCCCCCGCCGAGGAGGAGGACGCCGCGGCGGGCGGAGGCACCGGTTCTGCGGGCGGCGGCGGCGACGAAGCCGCGGGCGACGGCTCCGGTGCGGACGGCGGCAGCGGCGGGGACGGTGGCGGCGACGCGGGCGACGCAGAGACGTCGGGCGGCGGCTCCGGCGGCGGCTCGGCTCCCGACCCGTCGTGCACGCCGATCGGCGGCGGAAAGTACAACTGCCAGGTGTGGCAGAACGCCGCGTCGTACGACGCGGCGCACCGCCCGGTCGGCACTCTCTACGCCGGCACCAACTACTTCTTCTGCCAGGAGAAGAAGTCCTACCGCGAGACGTCCGGTGAGTGGACGAACGTGTGGTGGGGCATGACCGACGACGACTCGGGCAACGCGGGCGTCTGGGTCAGCGTCGTCTACATCAAGGGAGGAGCCAACGACGGCCCCGTCCCGGGCCTGCCGGTCTGCTGAGATGATCGCGGCATGACCGACCTGGATGCCGCCGCCGTCCGTGACCGGCTCGGCCTCGACGACACCTACGCTCCGTGGACCGACGCCCTCGAAGCCGCCCACTCCGCGCCGCCGCCCGCAAGCGTGCCGCGGGGCACGGAACTGACCGCGCTCCTGCGCGCCGTCGGCATCCCGGGGCGCGAGGACGCCGAGCTGACCGCCGCACTGGCGGAAGTCACCGAGGGCGGCTCACCGTACGCGTGGCTGCTGGACCGCGCCGTCGCCGCGCTGGCCGCCGGGATGGGGTCGGTGGGTGACGACGGGGGCGGTCCCGGCAGCGGCCCCGGGCTGCCCGCGGCGCTGGGCGCGGCGGGTCGCTGGTTCCACGCCGCGGTGTTCCTCGCCGCCGTGCCGCAGGTACGGGCGTACCACGCGCGCCACGACGTGCCGGACGACGTGTCCTGGGCGACGCTGGCCGACCTGGGCAACAAGGCGGGTGTCCACCGCCGTCTGCACGGCGTCGGCGGCATGGGCACACAGTGGTGGATCAAGCTGCCGTACAGCGGCATCCTCTACCGGCTCGGCCGGCTGCAGTTCAACCTCTACCGGGGCCCGGACGGCGGCCACGGTCTGGAGGTGCACGTCCCGGAGGACGGCCCGCTGGATCCGCGGGCGTGCGCGGAGTCGTACGCGCGGGCCGCGGAGTTCTTCCCGCGCCGCTTCGGGACGTTCCTCGACGCCGCCGTGGCGGGCGGCGAACTGCGCTTCACCTGCTCGTCGTGGCTGCTCGATCCGCAGCTCGGGGAGTATCTGCCGGAGGAGAGCAACATCCTGCGCTTCCAGCGCCGGTTCACGCTCGATCCGCGCGAGGAGGAGCGCGTCCCGGAGCCTGACGAGCACGGGCTGGCGGTGCCGGACCGCGGCATCGTGGAGTTCGTGTTCCGGCGCGAGGTGCGTACGCCCGCGGACGTCGCGGCGCTGCCGGTGCGTACGACGCTGGAGCGGGCGGTGGTGTCGCACATCGCGGACGGGGGCCACTGGGGCGCGCGAAGCGGGTCGTTCACGCTCCCGCTCTCCGGCTGAGCCGCCCTCCGCGCCGCTTCAGAACGCCCCGTGCCGCCCCTCCCCCGCGGCGAAGCGCCCGGCTCCGGCCGCCGCCTCGCCGAGCGCGGCGCTGCCGTGACGCAGCTCCGCCGCCATCGCCTCCGCCTCCGGCAGTCCGTGCTGCTCCAGGACCGAGGCGCGGTCGGCGCGCAGGCAGGTCTGCGGGAAGCGGGCGATGTCCGCGGCCAGTTCCTCGGCCGCGGCACGTGCCTGACCGGTGGGCACGAGGCGGTTGGCGAGGCCCATCTCGTACGCCTCGGGGGCGGGCACGGGGCGGCCGGTGAGGATGAGGTCCAGCGCGCGGCCGGTGCCGATCAGCCGGGGCAGCCGTACGGTGCCG
Source organism: Streptomyces sp. CNQ329 (assembly GCF_000482585.1). Lineage (NCBI taxonomy): Bacteria > Bacillati > Actinomycetota > Actinomycetes > Kitasatosporales > Streptomycetaceae > Streptomyces > Streptomyces sp. CNQ329. The sequence continues at coordinate 169,427 of NZ_AXVU01000007.1, forward strand.
CCGTCGATCAGGGGGACGCCCCAGCGGCGGCAGAAGACGCCGAACACCGCGTCCTCCTCGGCGACCCGCAGATCGCACCAGAGCGCCAGCTCCAGCCCGCCGGCGACGGCGTGCCCGCTGACGGCGGCGATGACGGGCTTGGTCAGGCACATCCGGGTGGGGCCCATGGGCCCGTCGCCGTCCGGCGCGACGCGGTTGCCCGCGGGGGTGCCGAGAGCCTTGAGGTCGGCGCCCGCGCAGAACGTGCCGCCCTCGCCCCACAGGACCGCGACACGGGCGTCGGGGTCGGCGTCGAAGTCCCGGAAGGCGGCGGCCAGTCCGGCCGCGGTGGGGCCGTCGACGGCGTTGCGGACCCCGGGGCGGGCGAGGACGACGGTGGTGACGGGGCCGGTGCGCTCGGTGCGTACGTGTCCGCTCATGACCGGACGTTACCAACGCGTAGGGCCGGCGGGAGCACGGGCGGCCGGTACGCCCGTACGGTACGGAGCGACGCGGGCCGGGCCGCCTCGGCTCGAACCGGCCCCGTCGCTCAGGCCGGCCGGCCCGCGACGAGGTCGAGCGGCCCTCCACCCTCCTCCAGCGCGCCGAGGCCGGCCCGCGCGATGGCGGCGCCACGCGGCGGGAGCAGGTCGTCGAACTCCTCCGGTGCCGCCAGCCGCCAGTCGACGATCTCGGTGCCGTCGACGCGGATGCCGGACAGGTCGGAAGCGTCCAGCACCCCGCCGTCGTAGACGTACACGACGAGCGCGGGCGCGGGTCTGCGGGGGGCGAAGTCGACGGCGAGCAGCCGGCCCAGCGGTCGGCTGAGCCCGGTCTCCTCACGCAGCTCCCGCCGCGCCGCGGGCCGCGGGGTCTCGCCCAGGTCGCTGTCCACGCCGCCGCCGGGCAGTTGCCAGCGGCCGTCGGCGCGATAGGCGGCGCGGACCAGCAGCAGCCGGCCGGCGCTGTCACGCACCAGTGCGCCGGCGCCGACGAGCACACGCGGGCGCACGGCGAGGTACGAGGAGGGGTCCAGCGCCGCGGCGTGCTCCAGTTCGGCGCGGCGGCCGGCGGAGAGCGCGGCGCACGAGCCGGGCTGCGGTTCGCCCCCGATGAGGTGGGCGACGGCGCCCGTGTCCCAGGCGTCGAGCGCGGCGCGCAGCCGGCGTGCGGCCAGGTCGGGCAGGGCGGCCAGCGCCGCGGCGCGGTCGAGCCAGCGCGTCGTGAGCCCGGCGGCCTCCCCGCCGTCGGCGGCGTCGATCACCGCGCCCGGTTCGGCGGCCTGCGCAGTGGCCGCGTAGAGGTGGACGAGCCCGGCGCGGCCGGTGGCGGGCGGGACGGAGTCGACGGCCAGGAGCCGCCCGGCCGGCAGATCGGTGCCGAGGGCGTCGCGCAGCGCCCGGGTCAGTGCCTCCTCCGGCGTGTGCCGGCCGCAGACGGTGACGCCGGGCAGCATGGGCTCGGTGTCCACGGCGGGTTTGGTGGGCAGCAGCACGAGCACCCGGCCGGCGCGGTTTTGCACCACCGCGGTCGCGGTCACCGCGGGCCCGTGGCCGGCGTCGGCGTACGGAGGCGGGCTGTCCGGCTGGGCGGCGGTGCCGGCGGTCGTGAGCATGGGGCGGCTCCTCGGGTCGGGGCGGGCACTCGGCGGATGACACACCTCCACCGTCAGCCTCGAACGCCCGCTGCGGCTACGCATCCGGAGTGGGCCGAACGGGGGCGGTGGCGGTGCCCCCGTTCGGCCGCATGCGGGTCGCGGCTGGCGGCGTGGCCTTCACCGCAGGTAGTTGTAGACCGTCGCCCGCGAGACCCCCAGCAGTCCGGTGAGCAGCCGGACCGCGCTCCTGACCTCCAGCAGTCCCCGCTCGCGCAGCTCACGGACCAACTCGCGGCGGTCGGCGGAAGCCAGCGCGCGCGGCGTCTGGCCGCGGGCGGCGGCGAACTCCTCCACCGCCGTGCGCAGTTCGTCCGCCGTACGCGCGCGCAGGGTCTCGATCAGCGGCAGCCCGGGGTCCTCGACGGCGGTGAGGGCCTGGAGCGTACGGGCCGCGCGGTCGAGGAAGGACACGTCGAGGTTGAGACAGATGGCGGCCACGTACGCACCGTCCGCGTTGCGGATGCCGATCGACGTGCTCTTCGCGGGGCGGCCGTCGGGGAAGCGGCCCGGGTAGTTCTGGATCACCTCGGGGTAGTCCGGGTCCTCGATCCGGGCCAGGCCCAGCTCGGTGGCGGGGTCCCCGGGGCCGCGGCCGGAGAGCGGATTCTCGATCGCACGCACCGCGTGCCGCGGGTCGCGCAGGTCGTGCAGCACGACCTCGCAGACACCGGGGAACATCCGGCCCAGGGCGGTGACGATCTTCTCGGCCTCGCGCAGCAGCAGTGCGTCCCCGGCGCTCACGCCCCGCCTCCGAAGAGCTCCGCCAGCACCGGCGCCGCCTTCAGCCCGGTGCCGGTGAGCAGCACGGCCGTCGTCTCGCCCGGCCGGATGGCGCCGCGGGCGCGGAAGACGTCGACGGCGGCGGCGGCGGTGGCGCTGGTCGGCTCGGCGTAGAGCCCGAGGCCGGCGAGGCGGGCGACGGCGGCGCGGATGCCGTCCTCGCCGATCGCCGCCATGTCTCCGCCGGAGCGGCGCACGGCGCGCAGCACTTCCGGCAGCCGGACGGGCTCGCGGATGGCGGTGCCCTCGGCGATGGTCGGGGCGAAGTCGGTGGGGACGGGCCCCTCGGCGCCGGCCCGGAAGCTCGCGTGGATCGGGGCGCAGTTGGCGGGCTGCGCAGCGTAGATGCGGGGGCGGCGGCGGATGTGGCCGGCGGCGAGGAGTTCGCCGAATCCGGCGTCGAGCCCGAGGACCGTGCTGCCCGCGCCGGCGACGGTGACGACGCAGTCGGGGGCGGCGAAGCCGAGGTCCTCCCAGAGTTCGTAGGCGAGGGTCTTGGTGCCCTGGAGGAAGAGCGGGTGCCAGTTGTGTCCGGCGTATGGGACGGCGGCGGACCGGCGTACGGCCTCGGCGGCGGTGGCGTCCCGCCCTCCGGGGACCAGTTCGACCTCGGCGCCGTACGCGCGGGCCTGGAGCACCTTCGCCGGAGAGGTGCCCTCGGGTGCGAGGATGCGGGCGCGGATGCCGGCGGCGGCGCAGTAGGCGGCGACGGACGCGCCGCCGTTGCCGGAGCTGTCCTCGATGACCTCGGTGACGCCGAGCCGGGCCAGCGCGGAGATCATCACGGTGGTCCCGCGGTCCTTGAAGCTGCCGGTGGGGCCGAACCACTCCGGCTTGAAGAGGACGTCGCCCTCGCCCCACCGGCGGGTGAGCAGCGGGGTGCGTCCCTCACCGAGGGAGACGGGCGTCTCGATGCCGAAGGGCAGGGCGGCGCGGTAGCGCCACAGGGAGCGCTCGCCGGTGTCGATGTCGTCCCTGCCGATCCCGGTCACGCCGCCGACCTGGAGGGGGGTGCCGTCGTCGGCGCGCCAGCGGAGGGCGTCGAAGGGATACGTACGTCCGGAACGCTCGTCCACCAGATGAGTCATAACGTCAAACTTTAGACGACTCGTCCAATACGCCCGCGCCGATCTCTTCCGAACGGTCCGGCACGCCCCGGTGACTGCACCGGTCGGGGTCACGACAATGGGCCGGGTCCTGACGCCCACCCGCCCGGGAGGCACCCATGCGGTTGCGCCCCACCGTTCCCCTCGCGCTCGCCGCGATCCTCGCCACCGTCGCGGCCGCCTCACCGCCGACGGCGGCCGGGCCGGACGCGCCCGCACCACCCAAGTCCCCGGTGGCGACGGGCTACGGCGGCGCGGTGGCCAGCGTCGACGCCGACGCCACCGCCGCCGGCATCGAGGTGCTGCGCGACGGCGGGAACGCGGTCGACGCCGCCGTCGCCACCGCCGCGGCGCTCGGCGTCACCGAGCCGTACTCGGGCGGCATCGGGGGCGGCGGCTACTTCGTCCACTACGACGCCAGGAGCGGCCGGGTCACCACCCTCGACGGCCGCGAGAAGGCCCCGGGCTCCGCGGACGAGGGGCTGTTCACCGAGGACGGCACGGCCATCCCCTTCGACGAGGCGGTGACCAGCGGCCTGTCCGTCGGCGTGCCCGGCACCCCCGCGACCTGGGAGCAAGCGCTGCGTCGGTGGGGCACCGCCTCGCTGGGCGAGGCGCTGGCACCGGCGACATGGCTGGCGGCCCGGGGATTCACCGTCGACGAGACGTTCCGTGCGCAGACCGCGGCCAACGAGGCGCGCTTCCGCGACTTCCCCGCCACCCGGGAGCTGTTCCTGCCCGGCGGCGAACTGCCCGAGGTGGGCAGCACCCTGCGCAACCCCGACCTGGCCCGCACCTACGCGCAGCTCGCCGACGAGGGCGCCGGGGCGATGTACCGCGGCGACCTGGCCGCCGACGTGTCGGACACTGTGCGCCGCCCGCCCGTCGACCCGGACGCCGACCGGGTCGTACGCGCCGGCGATCTGCGCCCCGCCGACCTGCGCGCGTACCGCGTCGCACGCCAGCAGCCGACGCACGTCGGCTACCGCGGTCTCGACGTCTACGGGATGGCGCCGTCGTCGTCCGGCGGCACCACCGTCGGCGAGGCCCTGAACGTCCTGGAGGGCGCTGACCTCGGCGAGGCGTCCGCGACCCAGTACCTCCACCGCTTCCTGGAGGCGTCCCGGATCTCCTTCGCCGACCGCGGCCGGTGGGTGGGAGACCCGCGCTTCTCCCGCGTCCCGACGCGGGAGTTGCTCTCCCAGTCGTACGCGGACTCCCGCGCGTGCCTCATCTCCCCCGACGCCGTCTTGAGCAGCCCGCTCGCCCCCGGGGACCCGCGCCGCCCGGACACCGGCTGCGAGGCGAAGGGCGCCCCGGAGGGTGCGTCGTACGAGGGTCCGAACACCACGCATCTGACGACCGCCGACAAGTGGGGCAACGTCGTCGCGTACACCATGTCGATCGAGCAGACCGGCGGCAGCGGCATCACGGTGCCCGGACGCGGCTTCCTGCTCAACAACGAGCTGACCGACTTCTCCTTCACCCCGTCCGTGCCGGGCGTGCCCGACCCGAACCTGCCGGGACCGGGCAAGCGGCCCCGGTCCTCGATGGCGCCGACGATCGTGCTCGACGACGGCGAGCCGCTGCTCGCGACCGGCTCGCCGGGCGGCTCGACGATCATCACCACGGTGCTACAGGTACTGACCGGCCGCATCGATCGCGGGCTGAGCCTGCCGGAGGCCATCGCGGCACCGCGTGCGAGCCAGCGCAACACGGCCGCGACATCGGCGGAGCCGGCGTTCCTCGGCCTGCCGGAGCGCGGGGAACTGGCGGCGCTGGGCCACGAGTTCACCGACGGCGGCGAGATCGGCGCGGCGACGGGCGTCGAGCGGCTGCCCGACGGGCGCTGGGTCGCGGCGGCGGAGCCGGAGCGCCGCGGCGGCGGCGCGGCGGCCGTCGTACGGCCGGCCGGGCGGGACTGAACCGGGGCCGGAGAAAGCCGGCCGCCGCGGATCGGGGCCGGGAGGGGGCGTGGCGCGCCCCGTCCCGGCCCTCGCACGTACGGGGCATGTCCCGGCTCTTGACGCACAGTTGGTCCATACCTAAGGTCACGGACTGTCACAGTGTTCATGTGAACACTCAAAGTTCATATACGCGAACGGATGGACCCCACCATGCAGGGCACCCCCACACCCGCACGCCATCGCCGCAGATCGCGCGCCGCGCTGTTCGCCACCCTCGTGGCGGCCGTCACGGCCCTGGTCGCCTCGCCCCTCGGCTGGCCGGGCACCGACCGCGCCGACGCCGCGCCCGCGGACTTCACCCACCCGGGAGTCACCGTCTCCCGGGGCCAACTGGACTTCACCCGCGAGAAGGTGAACGCCGGCGCCCAGCCCTGGAAGGGCGCCTACGACCAGATGATGGGCAGCAAGTACGCCAGCCTCAGCCGGACGCCCAGGCCCCGCGAGGTCGTCGAGTGCGGCTCGTACTCCAACCCCAACTACGGCTGCACGGACGAGCGCGAGGACGCGATCGCCGCGTACACCACCGCGCTCGCCTGGTACGTCACCCGCGACGAGCGGTATGCGCGCAAGTCCATCGAGCTGATGGACGCCTGGTCCGCCACGATCAGGGACCACACCAACAGCAACGCGCCGCTGCAGACCGGCTGGGCCGGCTCCTCCTGGCCGAAGGCGGCCGAGATCATCAAGTACACGTACGACGGCGGCTGGGCGAACGAAGGACGCTTCGCGACCATGCTGCGCAACGTCTACCTGCCCGAGGTCATCGGCGGCTCCAACTCCAACGGCAACTGGGAGCTGACGATGATGGAGGCGGCCGTCGGCATCGCCGTCTTCCTGGAGGACAAGGACGCGTACGACCGCGCGATGCAGACCTTCCGCACCCGCGTGCCCGCGTTCATCTACCTGGAGACCGACGGCGAGCTGCCCCGGACGGTGCCGAAGCAGAACCTCGACACGCGGCAGAAGATCATCGACTACTGGCAGGGGCAGTCCACCTTCGTCACCGGGCTGACCCAGGAGACCTGCCGCGACTTCACCCACACCGGATACGGGCTGGCGTCGATCTCGCACGTCGCCGAGACCTCCCGGATCCAGGGCGAGGACCTGTACCGGACGGACGTCGGAGAACGGCTGCGGCACGCGCTCGGCTTCCAGTCCCGCTACGAGCTGGGCGAGGCGCCCCCCGGCTGGCTCTGCGGCGGCGGCGTCGACCGGGGGCTCGGGCCGGTCACCGAGATCGGCTACAACGCGCTGCACCACCGCATGGGCATCGCCATGACCAACACGGGCCGTTACACCGAGCAGAGCCGGCCCGCCGGGTCGAACAACCTCTTCGTGGCCTGGCAGACCCTGACCCACGCGGAAAACCCGGCCTGACCCGCCACCGGCCCGCACGCGCGGGGCGCATGCGGGCCGGGGCGGGGTGACGGCCGCGGCGGGCGGCGGTGATGACGGTGCCGCCGCGCGCCGCGGCCGGCCGTGGGTCCGCCTCAGCCGATGCGGTGCGAGCGGAAGAACCAGGCCTCCTTCTCCAGGTCCTGCGTGGCGGTGATGAGCAGGTCCTGCGTGATGAGGTCGGTGTCGTCGGTGTCCACCACCCGCTGGCGCATGCGCGCGGACGCCTTCTCCAGCATGTCGGTGACGTCGTCGATGACCTTCTGGTCGGAGATCTTCCCGGGGCCGATGTCGGGCAGCGGGCTGCCGGCGGCGATCGTCTTGGCCCGGCCGTCCGGGCTCACGCCCAGGGACGCGGCCCGCTCGGCGACCGTGTCGGCGTGGCCGCGGGCCATCTTCACCATCTTGTCGAGCTGCAGGTGAAGCTCGCGGAAGAGGGGGCCGGTGAGGTTCCAGTGCGCCTGCTTGCCCTGCAGGGAGAGATCCAGCAGATCGACCAGCGCGCCCTGCAGTGCCGCGCCGGTGACGTCCAGAGCCTTCTTGTCGAGGATCGTGGTCATGTGTGGGCGCCTCCTTGCTCGTGCTTATGGACCCCATCCTACATTAGACATTGTCTAAGTGCCTGTCGGGCTAGGCCATCCGGGGGGCGGGATGCCGCGGGAGGCGCCCGGGCCGCCCGGGACGGCCGCAACGTACGAGGTCACGGAGACGGCGGACGACGCCCTCTTGTCCAACCGGACGGGCACTTCTATCGTTCGCTCAGGTCTCGGCGCACGGAAAGTGACTCAGTCATGTCAGAGCGCACAGGGCGCGGACGGCACCGCCGCTACCGCCCCGGCCCGGTGTCGCGGGCCTCCCTCACCGTCACCGCGAGCGGCGCGGGGCTCGCGCTGCCGCTGGTCGCCGGCGCCGCCGCGCCGGCCGCGGGCACGCCCGAGGACTCCGTCCACAGCCCGGCGAAGAGCCGGGCACAGGAAAACCTGACCCCGCCGCCCGACGGCGCGTTATCCGACCTGCCGGAGACCCGGCCGGCGGCCGGGGACGGTGGCGCCGCAGCGCAGGGCGGGCGCGCCGGCACCGTGGGCAAGAAGCCCGGCCACCACGAGGTCGCCGCCGGGGAGACCCTGTCCGGCATCGCCGACCAGCACCGCGTACGGGGCGGGTGGCCCGCGCTCTACGAGCGCAACCGCGGCGTCGTCGGCGCCGATCCCGACCTCATCTTCCCGGGCCAGCGCCTCACCCTCCGCGGTGGGGCCGCGGCCCCGCCCGAGCCCCGCGCGGACGCGCCCGCCGCCGGGACGAAGAAGTCCGGGCAGGACAAGGCGAAGGCGGACGGGACGACGTCCGCGCAGACGAAGCCCGGCACGGCGAAGTCCGGCGGAAAGGCCAAGCCCGGGAAGGCCAGGCCCCGCAAGGCCAAGCCGGAACGCGCGAAGCCGGAGGCCAAGAAGCGCACCCCCGCCCCCAAGGCCGAGGCCAAGCCGAAACCGAAGCCGAAACCCGAGCCCAAGTCCGCCGCCGACTACACCTCCCCGCTCGCCGGCGCCCCCGTCGGCACCCCGTACGGCGCCAGCGGCAGCAGTTGGTCCAGCGGCTACCACACCGGGGTCGACTTCCCCGTCTCGGTCGGCACCGGGGTGCGCTCCGTCGCCGACGGCGAGGTGGTCAGCGCCGGCTGGGCGGGCGCGTACGGCTACGAGGTGGTCATCCGGCACCGCGACGGCCGCTACAGCCAGTACGCACACCTGTCCGCGATCACGGTGAGCGCCGGCCGGCCGGTCAACGCCGGACAGCGCATCGGCCGCTCCGGCTCCACCGGAAACTCCACCGGTCCGCATCTGCATTTCGAGGTCCGCACCGGACCGGGCTACGGGTCCGACGTCGACCCGTTGCGCTATCTGCGTTCGCACGGGGTGCGCATCTAGCCCACACGTGCACCGCGCTGACCTGGGGCTTGACGATTCATCACGAGACTTCACGCACGAAGGCTTGACCCTGCCGCGCTCCGGGTGCTTAAACGTATCATCATGCCGAAGAAGACGCGTCCCACGGTCCGCGACGTCGCCGCCCTTGCCGGGGTGTCCGTCGCGACGGTGAGCTACGTGGTCAACGGGCGGGACGACCGGATCGGAGCCGACACCCGGGAACGGGTCCTGGCGGCCGTACGGGATCTCGGCTACGTGCCGAACAGCTCCGCACGCGGGCTGCGCAAGCGCCGCACCGAACGGGTCTGCCTGGTGATCGGCTCGCTGGGGAGCCCCGTGCAGGAGCAACTGGTGCGTGATCTGCACGTGGCGGCCGACGCCGACGGCTACGGCGTCCTCACCCTCATCGTCGACTCCCCCGCGCACGCCGCGCACGCCACCCGGCTGCTCCGCCAGGGCCTGGCCGACGGCGCCGTCTTTTTCGACGCCGCACGCCACTTCGCCGACGTCGGCGAACTGGCCCGCGGCCGGCTGGCGATGGTCGTGGTCGACAACTCCGTGACGCCCGACGGGTTCGACGTCGTGCGCACTCCGGAGTACGAGGCGTGCGGCGAGGCGCTGGACCATCTGCTGGCCGCCGGCCGGCGGCGGGTCGCCTTCCTCGGCCACCGGCACGACCTGGAGCTGGGCGACCGCTCCGCGCGGCTGAGGGCGTACCGGGACGCGCTGCGGCGGCACGGCCTGCGGCCGGACGGCCGGCTCGTCGGCGCCGGCGCCGACAGCCGCGTCGAGGGCTACCGTGCCACCGCCGCGCTGATGGCCCTGCCCGAGCCGCCGGACGCGCTCTTCGTGGCCTCCGACCGGGCGGCCATCAGCGCGATATGGGCGGTCCGCGACACCGGCCGCACGGTGCCCGCCGACGTGGCGGTTCTCGGCGTCGGCAACCTGGAGGAGGGCTCGGTCATCCGCCCCGCGCTGAGCACGGTGGGGCAGCGGCAGATCGACTTCAGCCGCGTCGCGGGGCTGCTGTTCGAACGGCTGGCGGCGGCCGAGCCGCCGGCGGCCCGCGAGATCGTCCTGCCCTGGTCCTTCATATCCAGGGAGTCGACGTGAACAAGCGCGTGTCCGACGAGCGCGTGACAACCGAATGCACGGCGAGAGGAGCACCCGCATGTCAGCAAGGCCAGCCATAAACGGTCAGTGGATGACCCGGCGCAGGATGCTGGGCGTCGCCGGCGGTGCAGCCGCGGCGCTCCCCCTGGCCGCCTGCGGCTCGGGAGCGCCCGAGGCCGAGTCGGGCGGCGGCGGGGGCGGGGGCACGTTCCTCGCCTACTGGAACAACGCGCACGAGTACGAGGCGTACAAGGACGTCGTCGCCCAGTTCGAGAAGGACCACGGGGTCACCGTGGAGATGCAGAAGTTCCAGTGGGAGGACCTGCGCACCAAGCTCGTCTCCGACTTCCAGTCCGGCAACGTGCCGGACGTGGTGGAGGAGCCGGGAAGCTGGGTGCAGGAGTTCGCGCTCAGCGAGGACGCGCTGCCGCTGCAGAAGTACCTCGACAAGGACGGCTCGACGATCGGCTTCCCGGACGACTGGCTGGACGTCGCCGTCTCCGACAACACGCACGAGGGCCAGGTGTACGGCATCCAGATGCACTACACCTGCACCCTGCTGTTCTACAACCGCAGGATGCTCGACGACGCGGGCATCGAACCGCCCGCCACCTGGGACGACTTCCTCTCCGCCGCGCGCGTGCTGACGTCGGGCGACGTGACCGGCACCGTGCTCAACGACAACCTCAGCTACTCGTACCCGTGGATGCTGCAGAACGGCGTGCACGAGTACGACGCGGGCAGCGGGAAGCTGCTGCAGCCGCGCGCCGCCGCCATGGAGGCGATGCAGTTCCAGCGGGACCTCGTGCACGAGCACAAGGTCTCCCCCAAGCCGACGACCGCGCTCGACGTGACCCGCGCGGCGAAGTTCTTCGCCGCCGGGCGCACCGCCATGATCCTCACCGGCCCCTGGGACATCCCGATCATCAAGCAGTCCAACCCCGACCTGGAGTACGGGATCGCTCCGGCGCTCAAGGGCGAACGGCAGTCGACGATCGCCGGCGGCACCACGCTCTTCATCCCCGCGAAGGCCCGGCGCCCCGACCTGTCGTGGGACTTCATCAAGCGGATCACGGCACTGAAGACCGAGACCGCGGCGACGGAGGAGGCCAGCATGCTGATGCCGCGCAAGTCCTGGGCGAAGGAGTCGGCCGTCCTGGAGAACCCGGACGTCAGGCCCTTCACCGAGGGCCTGCCCTACGCCGAGGAGTTCCGCACCGGCGTCTACACCACCGGCAAGGCGGGCGAGCTGGAGGACATCTACAAGACGCTCTACGAGAGCATGCTGATCGAGGGATCCCACGCGGAAGAGGCGTTCGCCGCCTACGACGACGCCGCCAAGAACATCCTCAAGGGCTAAGTGCACATGGCAACGCCGGCGGAACTCGCCAAGACCCCGGGGCCCATGGAGCTCCCGAAGGGCACCAGGCGCACCAAGCGCACCCCGATCGCACGGCGCCAGGCACGGACCGCGTATCTGTTCCTGGCGCCGGCGCTCATCTTCTTCGGGATCTTCTTCTACTATCCGATCGCCGACATCCTCAACACCAGCATGCTGACGGGCCAGCGGACCGACGAGTTCGCCGGACTGGACAACTACACCAACTCCTTCAAGGACCCGCAGGCGCGCAACGCGTTCACGGTCACGCTGCAGTTCGCCGCGGCCACGACGATCGGCGCCATCGTGCTGGGGATGGGGCTCGCCGTCCTGATCAACCAGCGGCTGCGCGGCAGTCTGGCGTTCAAGCTCGCGCTGCTCGTGCCGTACCTCACCTCGATCGCGGTCGTCGGCCTGATGTGGCGGAACATCCTCGACCCCGAACTCGGTATTCTCAACCGGATCCTGTCGGACCTCGGCCTGCCCACGCAGGAGTGGCTGAACACCCATCCGGTGGCCACGATCGTCGCGGTGACGCTGTGGATGACCACGGGCCACACGATGATCCTCTTCCTGGCCGGGCTGCAGGGCATCCCCGACGTGTACTACGAGGCGGCCAAGGTCGACGGCGCCAACCGCTGGCAGCAGTTCCGGCGGATCACGGTGCCGCTGCTCACCCCGACCACACTGTTCGTCTCCGTGATGGCCGTGATCACCGGCCTGCAGGCGTTCGGGCAGGCGTACATCATCACCCGCGGCGGCCCCGGAGAGGCGTCCGACCTCATGGTCTTCCACATCTTCGAGCTGGCGTTCCGGGCGCGCGACTTCGGCTACGCGTCCGCGCTCTCCGTGCTCCTGCTCTTCGTCATCGTGGCGTTCACGCTGCTGCAACTGCGCATCGGGCGGAAGCGGGAGGTGCAGTACTGATGACCGCCAGGACCTCCAAGGCGATCGCCTATCTGCTGCTCACCATCGCCAGCCTCATCACCATCGTGCCGCTGGTCTACATGGTCTCCCTGTCGCTGCAGACCGAGGCCGAGATGCTCTCGGCGCAGTCGGTGCTCTGGCCCGATTCGCCGCAGTGGGGCAACTACACCACGCTCTTCGAGGAAGCACCCTTCGGCAACTTCATCGTCAACAGCCTGGTGGTCGCGGGCGCGATCACGGTCTCCCACCTGATCTTCGACCCGCTGGTGGGTTACGTGTTCGCGAAGTTCGACTTCCCGTTCAAGAACACGCTGTTCATCGCGATCCTCGCCACCTTGATGATCCCGCTGTTCGTCCGCATGATCCCGCTGTACGTGATGATGTCGGACCTCGGCTGGCTGGACAGCTACCAGGGGCTCATCGTGCCGTTCCTCATGGACGGCTTCGGGATCTTCCTCATGCGGCAGTTCATCCAGCCCATCCCCGACGACCTCATCCACGCGGCGCGGGTGGACGGGGCGAACGAGTTCGCCATCTACTGGCGGATCATCCTGCCGCAGTGCAAGCCGGCGCTGGCCGTGCTGGGCCTGTTCACGTTCGTCTTCCAGTGGAACGAGTTCCTCTGGCCGCTGGTCGTGACGACCTCGGAGCGGATGCGGACGATCCCGGTGGGGCTCACGCAGTTCAGCACGGAGCAGTTCCAGCTCTGGCACCTCACCGCCGCGGGGTCGGTCATCATGTTCGTCCCGACTGCCCTGCTGCTGATCTTCAGCCAGCGCTACTTCGTCCGCGGCATCACCCTGACCGGCCTGAAATGACCCCCCACTCCACCGTGCGGAAAGGACTTCGATGCCCGACCGGCGTCCCCATGTCATCGTCGTGTTCACCGACCAGCAGCGCTGGGACACGACGGGCGCGGGCGGCAACCCGCTCGACCTCACGCCCGCGTTCGACCGGATGGCCCGCTCCGGCACGTACGCCTCGGCGGCGATCACCCCGCAGCCCGTCTGCGCGCCCGCCCGGGCGGCGCTGCAGACCGGGCGGTGGCCCACCGGCACCGGCTGCTTCCGCAACGGGATCCCGCTGCCGCGCGACGCCCGTACGCTTGCGCACCACTTCGGCGACGCCGGCTACACCACCGGCTACATCGGCAAGTGGCATCTGGCCGGTGAGGACCCGGTGCCGCCGGAGGACCGCGGCGGATACCAGCACTGGCTGGCCTCGAACGTGCTGGAGTTCACTTCGGACGCGTACCGCACGGTGATGTACGACGAGGACGGTGACCCGGTGCGGCTGCCCGGCTACCGCTCCGACGCGCTCTTCGACGCCGCGATCCGGTTCGCCGCCGACCACCACGAGGAGCCGTTCTTCCTCTTCCTGTCCCTCATCGAGCCGCACCACCAGAACGAGGTCGACGACTACCCGGCCCCCGACGGCTACGAGGAGCGCTACACCGGCCGCTGGCTGCCGCCGGACCTGGCCGCGCTGTCCGCGGAAGGCGGCACCGCGCACCGGCACATCGCCGGCTACTGCGGCCAGATCCGGCGCGTCGACGAGGGCCTGGGCCGGCTGCTGGACGCGCTGCGCAGCATGGACCTGCTCGACGACACGATCGTGGCGTTCACCTCCGATCACGGCAGCCACTTCCGTACCCGCAACTTCGAGTACAAGCGCTCCTGCCACGACGGGTCGATCCGGGTCCCGCTGGCCCTGCGCGGCCCCGGCTTCACCGGCGGCCGGGTGCTCGACACCCCGGTCAGCACCCTGGACCTGCCGCCGACACTCCTGGACGCGGCGGGTCTCGACGTCCCGGAGGAGATGCAGGGACGCTCCTTCCTGCCGCTGGTCCGCGACCCCGGTGCCGACTGGCCGGAGGACGTCTTCGTCCAGGTCAGCGAGTCCGAGTGCGGACGGGCGCTGCGCACCTCACGGTGGAAGTACTACGTCGTCGACCCGAAGGCCGACGGCTGGCGCACCTGCTCCGGCAGCAGGTACACCGAAACGGCGCTGTACGACTTGGCCCACGACCCGTACGAGCTGGACAACCTTGTCGGGCTCGCCTCGCACCGCGCGCTCGCCGACGGCCTGCGCGCGCGGCTGCTGGCGCGGATCACGGCGGCGGGAGAGCCGGAGCCGGTGATCGAGGCGGCTCCGGAGCGCCGCGCGATGCAGCGCCGGGTCGATCCCACCGTGCACGGGTTCAAGCTGGACGGCGTGCGCTTCGGACACCAGCGCAAAATCCCCTGAACCCCGGTGGGGCGAGCCCATGGCGGCCGCTCAGGCGGCCGCCATGGGCGGGCAGATGCAGCGGACGCGACCGCAGCGCGGGCACACCGGCACGAGCGCGGCGGCGTGCTGCTGGGTTAGGTGTCTGATCATCTCGGATCCTCCGCCCGGCTGTGAGAACGTGATCTCCCACTCGTTAGACGCAGCGGGGAGCGATCAGGTTTATGGACAGTGGCGCCTGGGACGAACGCTATGCCGCGAAAGACCTTGTTTGGGGCGGTGAACCGAACCGCTGGGTAGCCCGCGAGGTGGCGGAGATCACGCCCGCGCGGGCGCTGGACCTCGCCGCGGGCGAGGGGCGCAACGCGCTGTGGCTCGCGGCCCGCGGCTGGCGGGTGACGGCGGTGGACTTCTCGCGGGTCGCGCTGGAGCGGGGCCGGCGGCGGGCCGAGGAGCTGGCGCCGCAGGACGCGGAGCGGATCCGGTGGGTACGGGCCGACCTGCTGGAGTACCTGCCGGAGGAGGCGGCCTACGGGCTGGTGGTCGTGGCGTATCTGCATCTGCCCGGCGATCAGCGGCGGATGGTGCTGCGGCGGGCCGCCGCCGCGCTCACCGGCGGCGGCGAGCTGCTCGTCGTCGGGCACGACTCGGCGAACCTCACGGCGGGCACGGGCGGGCCGCAGGATCCGGGGGTGCTGTTCACGGCGCAGGACGTGCTGGCGGATCTCGCGGACGAGCCGCTGGAGCCCGTACGCGCCGAGCGGGTGCGCCGGCCCGTGGCTCAGGAGACGGGGCCTCCGAAGGACGCGATCGACGCGCTGGCCCGGCTGCGCCGGGCGGTCTGAGGCCGTCGCCGGACCCCCGGTCCCGCTCTGACCGGCCGTTGTTGACTTGAACCATCCTTCAAGTTGCACGGTGGACGCATGACGACGACCACCTCCGCACCACAGCACTCGCCCGCAGGCTACGACGACCTGCCGGGCCTCATGGCACTGATGACCGGCGACGAGAAGCACGGCCCCGCCGCCACGTCCACCCTCGACGCCCTGTGGGTCCTCTACGACCGCGTGCTGCGGGTGACGCCCGGCACCGCCGGGGCGGCAGGGCGCGACCGGTTCCTGCTGTCCAAGGGCCACGGGCCGATGGCCTACTACGCCGTCCTCGCCGCCAAGGGCTTCCTGCCGGTCGAGTGGCTGCCCGGCTTCGGCTCGTACGACTCGCCGCTCGGCCACCACCCCGACCGCACGCTGCTGCCCGGCGTCGAGATCGGCAGCGGCTCACTCGGCCACGGCCTGCCGCTGGCCGTCGGCACCGCGCTCGGGCTGCGCGCCCGGGGCCTGTACGGCCGGCCGGGCCGAGACCCGCGGGTGTGGGTGCTCGTCGGCGACGCCGAGCTGGACGAGGGCAGCAACCACGAGGCCCTGGCCTACGCCGGGGCCGCGGGACTGGACTCCCTGCACACCGTCGTCATCGACAACGCCTCGGCGACCTACGCCCTGCCCGGCGGCATCGCCGCCCGCTTCGAAGCCGCCGGCTGGTCCACCGCCACCGTCGACGGCCGCGACCACGAGGCGCTGTACGCCGCCTTCACCGCCCCGCATCCCGGCCGGGCCCGCGCCGTCGTCGCCCGCGTCGAGCCCGCGTACGCCTGACCGTCACCCCTCTGGAAAGGAACGCACGACCATGGACACGATGCGCGAGCGCTTCGCCTCTGTCACCTCCAGGCTGCTCGACGAGGACCCCCGGCTGGCCGTCGTGCTCGCCGAGATCGGCACCGACGGCTTCGCCGACGCGGCCCGGCGGCACCCGGACCGCGTGCTCAACGTCGGCATCCGCGAGCAGTTGCTCGTCGGCGTCGGCGGCGGGCTCGCCCTGGCGGGGATGCGCCCGGTGCTGCACACCTTCGCGAGCTTCCTCGTCGAGCGCCCCTTCGAGCAGGTCAAGCTCGACCTCGGCCACCAGGACGCGGGCGCGGTGCTGGTCTCCGCCTACGGTTCCTACGACTGGCCGGCCGGCGGCTACACGCACATGGCGCCCGGCGACGTGGCGCTGCTGGACACCCTCGACGGCTGGACGGTGCACGTGCCGGGGCACCCGGACGAGGCCGACACGCTGCTGCGGCAGGCCGTCGCCGCGGGCGACGACAAGGTGTACGTGCGGCTGTCGCAGCAGACGAACGCGGTGGGCCGGCCGGTCACCGGCGCCGGGTTCCTGACCGTGCGCGAGGGCCGCTCGGGCGTCGTCGTGGCGGTCGGTCCGCTGCTGGACGACGTGCTGGCCGCCACCGAGGGCCTGGACGTCACGGTGCTGTACGCCACGACCGTGCGCCCCTTCGACGGCGCCGGGCTGCGGGCCGCGGTGGGCGGGGCGGGCGCCGCCGACGTCGTCCTGGTCGAGCCGTACCTCGCGGGCACCTCCACGGCGTACGCGAACGACGCGCTGGCCGACGTGCCGCACCGGGTGCTCGGTCTGGGCACCGCGCGACGGGAACTGCGCCGCTACGGCACAGTCCCGGAACACCTGCACGCCCACGGTCTCGACCCGGCGTCGCTGCGCGAGCGGATCGCGGCGTTCACCTCGGCGCGGGCCGCCATGCGGGTCCCGGCCTGAGGTGCGGGCCGCCGGCCCTTCAGGACTCGCCGGCCAGCTCCGGGTGCTCCGCGAGCAGCCGGGGCGGGGCCGCCTGCCGCCAGGAGTCGGCGACGATGATCTGCAGCTCGTCGCGGTCGTCCAGGGCCGCGATCCGCACCCGTACCCAGGCGAACGACGCCTCGTGGTCGGCGACCCAGAACTTCTCCGGCTCCGCCAGCGCCAGTTCGTCCCGCTCCACCTTGGGGCAGCGCACCGCGAAGGACGTCTCGTCCTCCGGCAGGGTGAGGAACATCTTGCCCTTCACCCGGAAGGTGGGCATGCCCCAGGCCAGCTTCTCCGCGGTCCCCGGCAGGGCCAGAGCGGTCTTGCGTACGTCCTCGGCGGTGAGGGTCACCGGTGCTCCCCCGTCGGTCACACGTGCTTGTCGAGCCAGTCGAGCAGATCGGCCTGGACCTCGTCGCGGTTCGTCTCGTTGAGGATCTCATGGCGGGCGCCGGGGTACGCGCGCCAGGTCGGCTCGCGCAGGCCCGCGTAGCGGAAGTCCTCCAGCAGCTCGGCGACGTGCGTGAGGCCTTGGTTGCACGGGTCCCGGTCGCCCACCGCGAGGTGCACGGGCAGCTCGACGGGGATCCGGGCGACGTTGTACGGGTCGTTGATCTTCCGGGTGCCGAGCACCCAGCCCAGGGACAGGGCGACGTCGAACGGGAAGCCGCAGCGCTCGTCGGCGACGTAGGCGTCGACCTCGGCGGTGTCGCGGGAGAGCCATTCGAATCCGGTGCGGTGCTCGTACGGGTCGTTGAACGACGCGAAGATCTCCGGAACGAAGTCCGAGAGCCCGCCGCGCCCCCGCTCCTCGGCCTCCCCCGCCAGCCGGCGCACCGCCGTCTCGGTCTCCACGCCGGGCAGGCTGCGCAGGATCCCGGTCAGCACGAGGCCGGCCAGGCCGTCGCCGTGCTCCTGGGCGTAGTCGCGGGCGAGCATCGAGCCCATGCTGTGGCCGAGGAGGACGAAGGGCTGTCCGGGGTGGTCCGCGCGCAGCCGGTCGCCGACCGCGGCGAGGTCGTCGACGACGGCCCGCCAGGGGTCGGCGTCACCGGTGCCGGTGACGCCGTAGCCGCCGGTGGCGGCTGCGGTGGCACCGTGGCCGCGGTGGTCGGAGGCGACGACGCCGTAGCCGTGGGCGGTGAGCAGCCGCGCGAACCGGTCGTAGCGCAGGCCGTGCTCCGCCGCTCCGTGCACGATCTGTACGAGCGCCCGCGGCCTGCCGTCCTCGGGCAGCCAGGTGTACGTGGCGACGGGGGTGCCGTCCGCGGCCTGCAGGTGGTCGGAGTGCATACGGCTCGCCTTCCTCGCGATCGGTCTGCTTGCCGGCTCCACCCTCTCCCGCCGTGGCGCCGGACACCAGGTCAGTCGCGGACGGAGATCAGCCCTGGAAGGAGATCACCAGGCGGTCCTCCACGGGCACGTAGCCGAGCCGCCGGTACAGCGCGTTGCTGGTGGGGTTGGCGAGGTCGGTGAACAGGAGCACGTCGAGGGCGCCGGCGGTCACCGCCGCGTGACTGACGGCGGCGGTGACGGCGGCCGCGTAGCCGCGGCGGCGCAGCGGCGGCGGGGTGTAGACGGGCCCGACGCGGATCATGCCGTCGACGGTGCGGCTGGTGCCGGCGTACGACACCGGCCGGCCGCGGTTCTCCCAGAGCGTCGCGCCGCCGTAGGCAAGCCGGTCGGCCACGGCGCGTGCCGGATCGCCGACGCCGTCGCCGGCCTCCGCGGCGAACTCCCGGGTCCAGCGGACCAGCAGGTCCCGGTCGTCTCCGGTGGCGGGCCTGGCGTACCCGGGCGGCGCCGGGTCCGGGGGAACCAGCTCCCCCAGCCGGTACAGCCGGTGCCGCTCCTCCACGGTGCCGGCCGCACCGGTACGCGCGCTCCAGGCCCCGGCGAACGCCTCGGCCGCCGCCCGCCCGGCGTTGACGCCGGAGGTCGGCAGCCCATCGGTGGCGCGCAGCTCCGCCAGCTCGACGGCCGCGGCGTCCGGCATCCGGGCCAGCACCAGCGGATGTGGCGGGGTGCAGAGATACGCCCCGGCCACGCGGTCGTCCGGCCCTCGCCACCAGCCGAACTCGGGCGTCTCATCGCCGTACCGGTCGAGTCCCGCGGCGTCGAGCGAGGCGGTCACCGTCAGCAGGACCGTGTGCGGCGCGGCCTCCGCGCGCAGGAAGGGCCCGGCGGCGGCGGTGAAGGCGTCGAGGTCGTGCGTGGTGAGCCAGCTCATGCTCCACCCTGCACCGCCGCCGCTTTCGAAGGCACCTGTTTTTCGCGCCGCCGGCTCAGGGCTGCGCGGTGCCCGGCTGCTCCACTTCCTGGATGCCCGGGTGGCCCGCCAGCACGTGGACGCGGGCGCGGGTGGAGACGGGGGCGCCGGGGGTGGAGACGTAGGGGAGGACGCGGTAGTCGGTGCGCCAGCTCTCCCGGGTCACCTCGCAGACGCCGTAGCCGCGCTGCACGTTGTGGAACTTCATGTGCGGGTTCTCCTGCAGCCAGATCCGGCCCCACTCGTCCTGGTCCGCGCCGTCGCCGCCCGAGCTGATGGAGGACCCGAGGAACTCCACACCGACGGTGGCCGAGGCGGGGTCGTTGAAGTCGTGCTTGAGGTCGGCGGCGACGCTGCGGTGGGCGTCGCCGGTGACGACGACGAAGTTGCCGATGCCGCGCTTCTCGACGCCGTCGAAGAGACGCTGCCGTGCGGCGGCGTAGCCGTCCCAGGTGTCCATGCCGAACGCCTGCTCGATTCCCTCTGCGGAGTCACCCTGCATGGTCATGATCTGATTGGCCATCACGTCCCAGGTGGTACGCGACCGGGTGAGCCCGTCGAGCAGCCATGCCTCCTGCTCGGCGCCGAGCATGGTGCGCTCGGGGTCGAGCCGGTCGTCGCAGTCGAACTGCCGGCCGTCGCCGCACGCCTGGTTGTCCCGGAACTGGCGGGTGTCGACGACGTGGAACTGGGTGAGCGTGCCGTAGGGCAGCCTGCGGTAGAGCTTCATGTGCGGGCCTGCGGGCAGGGAGGAACGGCGCAGCGGCAGGTTCTCGTAGTACGCCTGGAAGGCCGCGGCACGGCGGGCGGCGAACTCGGCGCCGCCGACGTCGTCGCCGTCGAGGCCGTCGGCCCAGTTGTTGTCGACCTCGTGGTCGTCGAGCACCACGATCCAGGGGTGGGCGGCATGCTCGGTCTGCAGGTCGGCATCCAGCTTGTACTGGCTGTAGCGCACCCGGTAGTCGGCGAGCGAGTGAATCTCGCTCGCCGGCAGGTGCCCCCGGCCGATGGCGCCCTGGTTGCCGCCCTCGTAGATGTAGTCGCCGAGGTGGACGACGACGTCGACGTTCTCCTCGGCGAGGTGGCGGAAGGCGGTGAAGTGGCCGTCGGGGTAGTTCTGGCAACTGATGAAGGCGAAGGACATCGAGGCGATGGCGGCGTCCACGGCGGGCGCGGTCCTGGTGCGCCCGACGGCGCTGACGTGCCGGCCCACGCGGAAGCGGTACCAGTACTCCCGGTCCGGCTCCAGTCCCCGGACCTCGGCGTGCACCGAGTGCCCGAGCTCCGGTACGGCGAGCTCGACCCCCGACTGCCGGATCCGGCGGAAGCCCGGGTCCTCGGCGAGCTGCCAGCGGACGGGCACCTTGTTCGCGGGCATCCCTCCCCCGCCGTCGGCGGCGAGCGGCTCGGGCGCGAGCCGGGTCCACAGCA
This sequence comes from Streptomyces sp. CNQ329, assembly GCF_000482585.1. NCBI lineage: Bacteria > Bacillati > Actinomycetota > Actinomycetes > Kitasatosporales > Streptomycetaceae > Streptomyces > Streptomyces sp. CNQ329. The sequence goes on from NZ_AXVU01000007.1 coordinate 190,214, forward strand.
CGACACCGTCCGGCGCCGGGTCGCCGGAGGCAACACCGAGGGCGAACGGGTTGTCGCGGAAGCGGGGTTCGGCCCATGCGGGCGCGGCGGACAGTCCGGCGACCGGCAGCGCGGCAGCCAGGGGCACGCCCGACGCGAGGGCGAGGAAACGGCGGCGGCTGACACCCGGGGTGCTGGTGAAACGAGACAAGAGGCCTCCCAGTGAGCGGTGCCTGAGTCCTGAGCGACGCGGGGGGGGCGGCCCCAACATAGGGGCGGCGGACAGGGTTGGGCACCTCTTACGGCTATCTCGGCGGAACGGCGGGCGGGTGCGAAACCCTGTCCGATATTGCTCGGCGCAATTCGTGGTAGGTATAGCCAAAGAAGATGCGAACAGGTTGCCGGGGGCATACGCCCGGGCAGGCTCGGCAGGTCACTGTCGATTCCTGGCCCCGAGGAGACAGAACATGACGCTCAGGAAGAACAGGAGTAGCGCAACTTCCCACAAATCGACTCCAGCAAAGGTCACTTTTCCGCCGATCTTCTGTCCGATTCCGGCCCGGCTCCACCCCGAGGCGGCCGGGCTGGACGATCACATCATCGCCTGGGCACGCCACTGTGACCTGATCCGCCACGGGTCCGCCGCCGCCCACTTCCACAGCGCCGGCTTCGGCCGGTTCGCCGCGGCCGTCTACCCCCGGGCCGACCGGCTGGAGCTGGTCGCCGAGTGGCAGGTCTACAACTGGATCGTGGACGACCGGCTCGACGAGGGGCACGTCGACCTCTCCCACGACCAGCGGCTGCGCACGGCCGCCGAGCTGTGCGCCCAGCTCGACCCCGACCTCGACGCGCCGGAGCCCACCGGCCCCCTCGCCGTGGCCCTCGCCGACCTGTGGGAGCGTACGGCCAAGCCCTTCTCACCCGCCTGGCGCGAGCGGTTCGCGGCGCACTACCGCGACTTCCTGTGGTACACGATCCTTCCGCACGCCGACCCGGCACGGATCGCCGCCCAGTCGCTCGCCGACTACGCACGGCGCCGGCGGCTCAATTCCGGCTGCGAGATGAGCTTCGACCTGATCGAGCCGGCGAACTCCGCCGAGATCCCGGCCGAAGTCGCCGCCAGCGACGCGTACCGTGCGGTCCGGGACGCCGCGAACGACGTCATCTCCTGGACCAACGACATCTACTCGGTCCACAAGGAGACCGCCCGCGGCGACCACGACCACCTGGCCGCCGTGCTCTGGCGCCTCGACGGCGGCACCCTCCAGGCGGCGCTCGACCGGGCGGCGGCCATGGTCGCGAGGCGCACCGAGGACTTCGGCTCCGCCTGCCGGGACGTACGCGGCATGCGGGAGCTGTTCGGCCTCTCCCCCGGCCGCTGGGAGGCGGTCGAGGCGTCTCTGACCGATCTCGGCTCCTGGATCGCGGGCAGCCTTGAGTGGCACGACTGGTCGCCGCGCTACCGGGAGGTGGCCGACACGAGGGTCGGCAGCACTCCCGCGTACATAGAGCCGCACCTCGTCTGACGGCGCTCAGTTCCCGCGCCACCAGGCGACCAGCGTGCGCCACAGCGACGGCCGCCGACGCCTTGCGGACTCGGTACCCGCGCCCGCGGTGGGGCCGTTCGGGTGCGTCTCGGGCCCGGATCCGGGGTCGGTGGCCCGGGGCACGGGCCCCGGCGCGGTCGCGCTCGCCACCGCCGCCGGTACGCGCTCGCCCCCCGCCGCGGGCCCGCCGGCGGGCACCGGAGTCGCCGGCACCGAGGTGACCACCGGAGCTTTCGGGGCCGCGCCGGTGGTCGGACCGGGCGGGGTGAAGGTGACGGGCAGCTCGACGAGCTCGCGGGAGAGGAGCGACGTACGGTGCCGCAGCTCCTTCTCCTCGACCGCCAGGCTCAGGTCGGGCAGCCGGGACAGCAGCGTGTCGATCCCGGTGTCGGCGATGGCCCGGCCGATGTCCTGGCCGGGGCACTCGTGCGGGCCGCCGCTGAACGCCAGGTGCGAGCGGTTGCCGTGCACCGGCACGTCGAGGTCGGGGCGGATCTCGGGATCGAGATTTCCCGCGGCCAGGCCGAGGATCAGCAGGTCCCCCGCCTTGATCTGCTGCCCGGCCAGCTCCGTGTCTCCGGTGGCGTAGCGCCCGTAGACCGCGGTGAACGGCGGCTCGTCCCACAACACCTGCTCCAGCGCGTCCGGCAGCGTCATGTGGCCGCCGGCCAGGTTGCCGCGGAAGCGGCTGTCGGTGAGCACCATGCGCAGGGTGTTCGCGATCAGGTTGGCCGTGGTGGAGTACGCGGCGATCAGCACCAGCCGCAGGTGCTCCACCAGCTCGTCGTCGCCGAGGCCCGAGTCGTGCGCCACCAGCCAGGAGGCGAAGTCGTGACCCGGCACCGACTTCTTGCGCGCCACCAGGTCGCGCAGCGTCTGCACGATGTAGTCGTTGCTCGCGATCGCCGTTTCGGAGCCCTTGACCATGTCCCGTGCGGCCTCGACCAGTTGCGGACCGTAGGACTCGGCCATGCCGAGCGCTTTCGTCATCACCAGCATCGGCAGGTGCTCCGCGAACTGGCCCACCAGGTCCGCCCGGCCGGTGGCCGCGAACTCGTCGATGAGCTGCCCGGAGAAGCGGGACACGTGGCGCCGGATGCCGTGCCGGTCGAAGCGCTTCATGCTGTCGGTGACGGCGGAGCGCAGCCTCCGGTGCTCCGTGCCGTCGACGAAGGAGCACATCGGCACCCAGGTGACCAGCGGCAGCAGCGGGTTGTCCGGGCCGACCTGGCCGTCCCGCAGGAAGCGCCAGTTACGCGAGTCGCGGGAGAAGCGGGTCGGGTTGCGGGTGACGTCCAGCAACTCGCGGTAGCCGAGGACCAGCCAGGCGGGCAGGTCGCCGTGGACGAGGACGGGCGCGACCGCGCCGTGCTCGGCGCGCAGCTTCTCGTACAGCCCGTACGGTTTCGAGGCCGCCTCGGGACCGTGCATCCGGGCCGGGCCGCCGCCCGCGCCCCCGGCGTGCGCGGGGCAGCCGGGAGGGGGCGCCGCGGCGTCCGGCCCGGTGCCCTGCGCCTGTGGGTCTGCTGCCGGTACGGGGTCGGATTCGGTCGTCACGACGCCTCCGTGGTCAGGGCGATGGAGTGCAGGAAGCGCACCAGGGACTTCAGGACGCCGCGGGAGGAGTCCCGGTCGCGCGCGTCGCAGGTGATGAGCGGCACGTGCTCGGGCAGGTCGAGCGCGGCACGTATCTCGTCGAGGGAGTGGTGCGGAGCGTCCGGGAAGCGGTTGACGGCGACCAGGAACGGCACGGCACCTTCCTCCAGCCGGCCCAGCACGTCGAAGCAGGCTTCGAGTCTGCGGGTGTCGACCAGGACCACGGCACCGAGCGCGCCCTCGAAGAGGCCCTGCCACAGGAACCAGAAGCGCTGCTGGCCGGGCGCGCCGAACAGGTAGAGCACCAGCCGCTCGTTGAGGCTTATCCGGCCGAAGTCCATGGCGACGGTCGTCTCGCTCTTGTCCGGCACGCCGGCGAGGTGGTCCACCCCCTCGCCGGCCCGGGTCATCGTCTCCTCGGTCGTCATCGGCTCGATCTCGCTGACCGAGCCGACCATGGTCGTCTTCCCGACGCCGAACCCGCCCACGACCACGACCTTGACCGAGGTCGTGGCCGAGGCCGGCAGGAGGTCCTCGCTGCGCGGACCCACGACGGCGTCAAAGCTGTTCGAGTCCATCCATTACTTCCTCGAGGAGTCGCAGGTCTGCCACGGGTGGCACGGAGGAGCGGGTCTCGACCGCACCCTCCGCCATCAGGTCCGCGACGAGCACCGCCACCGCGCTGAAGGGCAGGCGCAGATAGGCGGTCAGCTCGGCGACGGACAGCGGCGCCCGGCACAGCCGGACGATGGCCGCGCGCTCGGGCTGCATCCCGGGCGCCGGCTGCGTCCGGGATATGACGAGGGTGACCAGGTCGAGTGCACCCTGGGCGGCGGTGCCGCTGCGCCCGCCGGTGATGACGTAGAGCCGTTCGGGACCGTCGTCGTGCCACGCGTGGTCCGCTTCCTTCATATGGCCTGTCCGTCGCTCCGCGGTGGGCTTGTCAGGTGTGCCCCGATGCGTGCCACGAGATCGCGCATGCGCTGGCCCATCAGGCCCGCGTCGACTCCTTCGTCGGCCGCGACCGCCAGATAGGCTCCGGCGCCCGCGGCCATGAGATAGAAGAAGCCGCCGCTGACCTCGATGACCAGCATCCGCATCTTGCCGTTGCTGTGCGGAAAGACGCCGGCGATCGACTTGGCCAGACTCTGCAGCCCGGCACATGCGGCGGCGAGCCGGTCGGCCGTGTCCGGCTCCGTGCCGTGCTGTGCCATCCGCAGCCCGTCGGAGGACAGGACCACGACGTGCCGGGTCTCGGGGACGCTCTCGGCCAGATCCCGGAGCATCCAGTCCATGTCCGCTCGCTGCGCCACGTCAGTCCTCCTCGCCCGATGATGAATTCGACGGTTCCGTTGCCCCGTCGCTGTGCCGGGGGCGCGCGGAGCCATCCGGGCGTATCCCTCCGGCCGCCGCGTCCTCGCCGCCGGCGGGCTGTCCGCCCGGCCGGCCCGGCTCCGGCCCGGCGTCCCCTGCCTGCGGCTCGCCCTCCAGACCGCGGGTGAACTCGCCGAGCCACAGGCCCGGTTCGACGCCGCGGCTCTCCGCGGCTCCGGCCTGGACCCCGGCCTGGGTTGCGGTGGCCGTACCCCGTCCCGGAGCGTTACCGCCGTCCGCCCGGGTGGCCGGCGGCGCCACCGGGGCGCGGCGGCGGCGCTGCGGCAGGGCGCCGGCGGCCTGCTCGGTGTGCGCGGGAGGCGAGGGCTGCGGACCTGCCTGCCGCGCGGGCGACACCCGGTCCCGGCTGCGCTTGAGGCCCGCGCGCGCGTCGGCGCTCCCCTCGACCCCGGCCGGCGGCGTGGAACTGCGCAGCGGCCGCGGCCCGGAGGTGGCGCCGATGCCGTGGGCGGTGCCGGTGGCGGGCGTGGTGGTGAGCAGAACCTGCGGCACGACGAGCACCGCGCGGACGCCGCCGTACGCGGACGGGCGCAGCGAGACGCGGAAGTCGTAGGTCTGCGCCAGCCTGCCGACGACCGCGAGTCCGAGCCGCGGGGTCTCCCCGAGGTCGTTGAGGTCGATGCCGGCCTGGGCCTCGGCGAGCATGTGCTCGGCGCGTTCGCGCGCCTCCTCGCTGAGGCCCACGCCGCCGTCCTCGATCTCGATGGCGACGCCCGACTGCACCTCGGTGGCGGACAGATGGACCTTGGCGTGCGGCGGCGAGTACCGGGTGGCGTTGTCGAGGAGTTCGGCGACGGCGTGGATCAGCGGCTCGACGGCCGAGCCGACGACGGCGACCTCGGCCACGGGGTGCAGCTCGACGCGCTGGTAGTCGATGATCCGGGACATGCCGCCGCGCAGCACGCTGTACAGCGCGATCGCCTTGCCCCACTGACGCCCCGGCCGGTCGCCCCCCAGCACGGCGATGCTGTCGGCGAGCCGGCCGACCAGCGCGGTGCCGTGGTCGAGCTTGAGCAGGTCGGCGAAGAACTCGTGCCGCTGGCCGTGCCGGTCCTCCATCTCCCGCAGGCTGCGCGCCTGCTGGTGGATGATGGCCTGCACCCGGCGGGCGATGTTGACGAAGCCCCGCTCGGCAGAGATGCGCAGGTCCTCGGCGGTCTGCACCGCCTCGACGACGGAGCGCAGCGCGGCCGTGTGAGCGGCCTGCACCTGCGGTGTCAGCGACTTCTCCGCCTCTATGTCGGTGAGCACGTCCTCGGCGTACTCGCCCCGCTGCAGCCGGGCGACGGCCTGCGGCAGCAGGCCCGCGAGCCGCACCATCTCGGCTTCCTGGGCGGCGAGCCGGCGCTCCCACGCGGCCTGGTGCTCGGCGTGTCCGGCGTACGGCTCGTCGGCGGCGCGCCCACGGCGCTCGGCCTCGGCGGCGGCGAGGGCGACCACGAGGGTGGCGACGACGCCGCACACGGCGACGGGCGTGCGCACGTCGGCGGAGACGAGCGGCAGGGCGATGGCCGTGCTCACGACCACGACGGCGGTGGGTATCAGCCACCAGCGGACGAATCCCGTCCGCCGGCCGCCGGAGGCGGGTCCCGCTGGATCCATGAGCATCCTCAGGGTTGAACGACTATGTGACGCCGCGCGGTCACGCTGAGCATCGCAAGCAGCTTAGTGGGCTCCGCTTGCCGCTGGCATAGGTTCCCAGCATGTCCAACCAACGTCTGTTTCACGTCAGTTGACGGCCATTCAGCAAGCTGCTTCCGACCGCATTTCAGCCGGTACCGAGCAGTTCGAGCACATCGGCATCCGTGAGCTGCTCGAAATCGTCGTACCAGAGCCCCACCGCGCCGAAGCCCTCCGGCGTGTGCAGACATGTGACGTCGTCCGCCTCGTTCCGTACGGCCCCGAGTCCGTCCGGCGACGCCACGGGCACGGCCAGCGTGAGCCGGGCGGGCCCCGCCGCCCGGGCCGCCCGCAGCGCCGCGCGGGCGGTCACACCGGTGGCGAGCCCGTCGTCCACGACGACGGCCCAGCGCCCGGCGAGCGCGGGCGCCGGCCGGCCGCCCCGGTAGACGGCCTCGCGGCGGTGCAGCTCGGCTCGCTCCCGTTCGGCGACGGGCGCAAGGTCGTCCTCGGTGAGCCCGGCGCCGGCGAGCGCGTCGGGGTCGTAGAGCGGCGGAGCGTCGCCCGCCACCGCGCCGAGGCCGTACTCGGGGTGGAACGGGTGGCCGATCTTGCGGACGAGCAGCACGTCCAGCGGGGCATCGAGGGCGCGGGCGACCTCGTACGCGACGGGCACACCGCCGCGGGGCAGGGCGAGCACCACGGCGGGGGGCGCGGGGGCGGCTCCGGGCCCGCCGTCCTGCAGTCGCCGGGCGAGCTCGCGGCCCGCCTCCGTCCGGTTGTGGAAGCGCATGGTCCCGCTCCGTCGGGGTTCCCCCGGTCACGTCACATTGTGCGACGGCCCGCGCGGAGGCGCATCTCGCGCGGGGCACGCGTCCGTCCGGGGCCCCGGGCGGCCCCGCGACCGTCAGCGGCGGCGCAGGTGCACCACGGTGGCGTCGAGGTCGCCGTGCAGCCCGGTGTGCAGACCCCGGTGTGCGAGCACCCCACCGCGCAGCACCCCGCCCTGCTCGCCCCCGGCCAGGACCTCGTACTCCGCGGCGGTATCGAGCGCGGCGAGGCGCACCGGCGGCAGCGGCTCGTTGTAGCGCTGTGCCTGCAGCCAGGCGAGGACGACGACCTCGTCGGCGCGGTCGGGGTCGTCGCCGAGGACGTACTGCACGGCCGTCAGGCCCTCCTGCGGCTCCCGCAGCCGGTAGAGCCGGCCGAGCTGGACGGCGGGGCGGATGCGCTTGTACAGCTCCACCCAGCGCCCGGCCTCCGCCAGCTCCTCGTCGTCCCACCGCGCGAGGTCGCCGCCGATGCCGAGCACGCCGGCCATGGCGCTGACGAAGCGGTAGCGCAGGCTGCTCACGCGGTCCTGCATCTGTTCGTTGGGGCTGTCGGTGACCCAGGCGGCCGTGACCCGGGCCGGGTGGATCTGGCCGATGCCGTGCTGGATGGGCAGCCGGTCGAGCGGGTCGGTGTTGTCGGAGGTCCACACCTGGTCCGTACGGGACAGGATGCCGAGGTCGATCCGGCCGCCCCCGCCGGAGCAGGACTCGAACGCGACGTGCGGGTGCGCGGCACGCAGCCTGTCCAGCAGGTCGTACAGCCCCTGCACGTGCGGGACGGAGGGGTCGGTCAGGGCGCCCGGCTCGGTGAGGGAGCGGTTGAAGTCCCACTTGACGTAGTCGATGGGTGCCGAGCGCAGCAGCTCGTCGAGCTGCTCCCACAGATACCCGCGGACCTCACTCCGGCCGAGGTCCAGCACGAGCTGGTGGCGGAACAGGGTGCGCCGGCGGCCCGGGCGGTGATGGACCCAGTCGGGGTGGGCGCGGTAGAGGTCGCTGTCGGGGTTGACCATCTCCGGCTCGACCCAGATGCCGAAGTGCATGCCGAGGGCGTGGACCTCGTCGGCGAGCGGCTTCAGCCCGTCGGGGAAGCGGTCGGGGTTGGGCGTCCAGTCGCCGAGTCCGGCCCTGTCGTGGGTGCGCGAGCCGAACCAGCCGTCGTCGACGACGAACAGCTCCACGCCCATGGCCGCGGCCCGCCGTGCCAGCTCGCGCTGGTGTCCCAGCTCGACGTCGAATTTGGTGGCCTCCCACGAGTTGTACAGGACGGGCCGGGGGATGTGGGCGTCCGGTACGACGTGCGCGAGCTGCCACGCGTGCCAGGCGCGGGACGCGGCGCCGAAGCCGCCGGCGGTGTGGAGTCCGGCGAAGACGGGTGCGGTGTACGACTCCCCGGGCGCGAGCCGGACCAGTCCGGAATCGTCGTGTCCGGCGCCGCCGACGGCCTGCACGACGCCGTCGGGGAGCTGCTGCACGGCGATGCGCCAGGACCCGGACCAGGCCAGGGCGCAGCCGTAGACCTCGCCGTGCTCCTCGCCCGCGGTGCCGTCGTCGAGGGCGATCCAGGGCAGGTGGCGGTGCGAGGTGTGGCCGCGGCGGCTGCCGATGACGGTCTCGCCGGGCGTCAGCTCGGTGCGCGCGAGCAGGCTCTCGGCGGCCCAGCGGCCGTGCAGGTGGGAGAGCCGGCGTCGGTCGGCACGGGGCAGGGTCCAGGCGGCGGAGTCGAGCCGCAGCAGGTCGAGCGCGGGGTCGCCGGGGCCGCCCTCGTGGACGGCGGTGACCCAGCGCTCCAGCACGTCGGTGCCGGCACGCATGCGGTAGTGCAGGGTGACGGCGAGGTGGTGGACGGGGTCGTGGAAGGTGAGCCGCAGCACGTCGTCCCCCGTCTCGGCGCTGCGGAACTCCCACTCGCTGCCGCGCCCGCCCTCGCCGTCCGCGGCGCGCACGGCGAGCGCGGGCCGGACGAAGCGGGGGCCGCCCTCGACGGGGTACTCCTCGCGGCCGTCGAGGCGCGCTTCGAAGGAGCGGGAGCGCGGGCGCCGTTCGGCGGCCAGCGCCTCGGCGTCGGCGAGCGTGAGCCGCGGCCCCCAGTGGAGGTGCAGCAACTCGTCGTGCCGGTTCAGCCGCAGGGCGTAGCTGCTGTGCGGACCCGACAGCAGCCAGATCCGACCGTTCCCACCGACCTCGACCATCTCATCTCCCATAACTCAACAGAGATACACAACATCGCAGCCGGGGGGATGCTTGTCCAGCGTGCCTTTGTCGTACTGTCGAAGGGTTGCCCTCACCGACGCCAGGGAGATCCGATGACGCAGACCACGGAGCCGGAGCTGACCGGTGTCCGCAACTTCCGCGACGTCGGCGGACTGCCCACCTCAGGCGGCGGGAAAACCCGGCCGGGCCGGCTCTACCGCAGCGGCCACCTGGCCCACGCCACCGCCGAGGACGCCGCCTTCCTCGGCTCGCTCGGCCTGCACACGGTCTTCGACTTCCGCAACGCCGCCGACATCCGCCTCGACGGCCCCGACATCGACCTGCCGGGCGTCCGGAACGTCAACGTGCCCCTCAACGACCCGGCCGAGGGCAAGGAGTTCTGGAAACTGGTCCGCGACGGCGACATACCGACGCTCCGCTCGCTGCTCGGCGACGGCCAGGCCGAGGCCCGCATGGAGAACTCCTACCGGGACATGATCCTCAACCGCAACGCGGAGCACTCCAGGGTCCTCCACTCCCTGGCCGACGGCGGCACGCCCGCTCTGCTGCACTGCGCGGCGGGCAAGGACCGGGCCGGGCTGACGATCGCGCTCGCCCTGCTGGCCGTGGGCGTCGAGCGGGAGGCGATCGAGGCGGACTACCTGGAGTCCAACGCGCAGCACCGGCGCTACCGGGTCCGGCGCGGCGAGGGGGCCCAGGGCGGCACGTCGCCGGAGGTGATGGAGCTGCTCAGCCCGCTCTTCGACGCGCGGGCGAGCTACCTCGGCGCGGCCTTCGCCACGATCGCCGAACGCTGGGGCACCGTCGACCGCTACCTCCACGAGGCCCTGCACTTCGGCGACGCGGCCCGCGAGCGGCTGCGCGCCGGCCTGCTCACCGCCTGAGCGCCGTCCACGGCCGTTCAGCGGTTGGAGACCGCCTGTTTGGCCAGCGTGCGGCCGAACTCCCAGATCAGCCCGCCGCCCGCGTGCGCCTCGTCCATCACCGCCGTGAACGCGTCCAGGAACCGCCGCACCTCCGCCTCCCCGATCACCAGCGGCGGCAGCAGCTTGATGACCTCCTGCCGGTCGCCGGAGACCTGGGTGAGGATGCGGTGGCGCTGCAGCAGCGGGACCACGATCAACTGCGCGAAGAGGCCCTTGCGGGCGGCCTGGAGCAGTGTCCAGCGTCCGCGCAGCTTCAGCGAGGCGGGCTTGCCGAACTCGATGCCGACCATCAGCCCGCGCCCGCGCACGTCGTGCAGCAGCTCGTACCGGTCGATCAGCTCCGCGAGCCGGTTGCGCAGCAGATCGCCGGTGTGCCGGGCGTTCTCGATGAGCCGCTGGTCCTCCAGTACGTGCAGGGTGGCGAGCCCGGCGGCCATCGCGGGGGCGTTGGTGCCGAAGCTCGCCGAGTGCACCAGCACGCGGTCCATGGACGAGTAGACCTTCTTGAAGATCCACTCGCGGCCGAGGGTGGCGCCGACGGGCACGTACCCCCCGGACAGCGCCTTGGCGAGGCAGACGAGGTCCGGCTCGACGCTCTCCTCGTGCCGGTAGGCGAAGAACTCCCCGGTACGCCCCATGCCCGTCTGCACCTCGTCGGCCACGAGCAGCCCGCCGTGCTTGTGCAGCAACTCCTGCGCCGCGCGCAGATAGCCGGGCGGCGGCGCGTGCACGCCCTTGCCCTGGATCGGCTCGACCACGAGCGCCGCGACGTCCCCGGCCCGCAGCTCCCGTTCCAGCGCCTCCAGGTCGCCCAGGGGGATCGCGGTGTCCGGCAGCAGCGGCGCGAAGCCGGCGCGGAACGCCTCGACGCCGTTGACGGACAGCGAGCCGGTGGTCAGCCCGTGAAACGCCTGGTCGCAGTAGAGCACGCGGGGCTTGCCGGTGGCGTAGCGGGCGAACTTCAGCGCGGTCTCGACGGCCTCCGTACCGCTGTTGGAGAAGAACACCCGGTCCAGATGCGGTGCGTACGTCAGCAGCTTCTCCGCCAGCAGTCCCGGCAGCGGCTGGCAGTCGAACCGGGTGAGGTCGGCGAGGTCCAGGTCCAGCACGTCGTGCAGGGCCTTGCGGATCACCGGGTGGTTGCGGCCCAGCCCCATGACGCCGAAGCCGGCGAGGAGGTCGAGGTAGTCCCGGCCCTCCTCGTCGTAGAAGTACGCGCCCTGACCGCGCACGTACGTCTTGTCGAAGCCCAGCGTGTGCAGCATCCGCGGCAGTTGGTGGTTGAGGTACCGGGCGTGCAGGTCGTAGCGCTCTCCCCCGCGCTCGGCCAGCAGCGCCCCGACGTCGAAGGTCATCGCGTGCTTTCTTCCCTCCGTCTGGTACGGGCCGGCTCCCCGGCCCGGGCGGCGGGCACCCCGCCGATGGCGGCGGCGATCCGCGCCGGGGTCAGCCCGGCCCCGGCCAGGACCTCGGCCCGCCTGCCGTGCGGCAGGAACGCCTCCGGCAGGCCGAACGTGCGCAAGGGTACGTCGACGTCGGCGTCCCGCAGCGCCCGCCCGACCGCGGCGCCCACGCCGGAGCCGACGCTGTTGTCCTCCACCACGGCGACGACGCGGTACCGGTCCGCCAGCGGCGGCAGGTGCCCGTCGACGGGCTTGACCCAGCGCGGGTCGACGACGGTGCAGCCCAGCCCCCGCCCGGCGAGCAGCTCCGCGGCCTCCAGGCAGACGGACGCCATGGCGCCGACGCCGACGAGCAGCACGTCCTCGCGCTCGTCGCGGCGCAGCACGTCCATGCCGCCGACGCGCCCGAGCGCGGCTATCGGCTCGGACGCCGTGCCCCGGGGGAAGCGGACGACGGTCGGGGCGTCGCCGACCGCGACGGCCTCGCGCAACTGGGCACGCAACTGGTCGGCGTCGCGTGGCGCGGCGATCCGCAGCCCGGGGACGACCTGGAGGATCGACATGTCCCACATGCCGTGGTGCGAGGCGCCGTCCGGCCCGGTCACGCCGGCGCGGTCGAGTACGAACGTGACGCCGCAGCGGTGCAGCGCGACATCCATCAGCACCTGGTCGAACGCGCGGTTCAGGAACGTGGCGTAGACCGCCACGACGGGGTGGAGCCCGCCGGTGGCCAGGCCCGCCGCGGACACCGCGGCGTGCTGCTCGGCGATGCCGACGTCCCACACCCGCCCGGGGTACGCCGCGGCGAACGCGGCGAGCCCGGTGGGGTGGAGCATCGCCGCGGTGATCGCCACCACGTCTTCGCGCTCGGCGCCGATGCGCACCAGTTCGTCGGAGAAGACCGAGGTCCACGACGCCGCGCCGGCCGGCGCGAGGGGTTCGCAGGTGAACGGGTCCATCACGCCGACGGTGTGGAAGTGGTCGGCCTCGTCGTCCAGGGCGGGCTGGTAGCCGCGGCCCTTCTCCGTCAGGCAGTGCACGAGGACCGGCCCGTGGAACCGTTTGGCGCGGCGCAGCGCGGACTCGACGGCGGCGATGTCGTGCCCGTCGACGGGGCCGACGTACTTCAGCCCCAGGTCCTCGAACATGCCCTGCGGTGCGAAGGCGTCCTTGAAGCCCTTCTTCGCGCCGTGCAGCGAGTCGTACAGTGGCTTGCCCACCACCGGCGTGCGGTCGAGCAGTTCCTTGCCCCAGGACAGGAAGCGTTCGTAGCCGTCCGTGGTGCGCAGGGTCGCCAGGTGGTCGGCGAGGCCGCCGATGGTCGGCGAGTAGGAGCGTTCGTTGTCGTTGACGACGATGACCAGCGGGCGGTCCCGGGCGGCGGCGATGTTGTTCAGCGCCTCCCATGCCATCCCGCCGGTCAGTGCGCCGTCGCCGATGACCGCGACGACGTGGTCGCCGCTGCCGCGCACCTCGTTGGCCTTCGCCAGGCCGTCGGCCCAGCCGAGGACCGTGGAGGCGTGGCTGTTCTCGATCACGTCGTGCTCGGACTCGGCCCGCGACGGGTAGCCGGACAGGCCCCCCTCGGCGCGCAGCCCCGAGAAGTCCCGCCGGCCGGTGACCAGTTTGTGTACGTACGACTGGTGTCCGGTGTCCCACAGGATGCGGTCGGCCGGCGAGTCGAAGACCCGGTGCAACGCGAGGGTCAGCTCGACGACGCCGAGGTTCGGCCCGAGGTGGCCGCCGGTGCGGGCCACGGCGTGGATGAGGAAGTCGCGGATCTCCGCCGCCAGGTCGTCCAGCCGCTCCGGCGGCAGCGCCTTCAGGTCGTCCGGGCCGCCGATGCTCTCCAGGAGCGACATCTCACTTTCCCCCTCGCACTCCCCCTCGGGTCCGGTTGCCGCCGACGGTCTCCCGCGCGGCGCGCAGCGACTCCTTCAGTGAGGCGGTGGTGGCGAGGATGGAGGTGGGCTCGTAGCCGCAGTGGGCCATGCAGTTGGCGCACCGGGGGTCCCGGCCGCGGCCGTACTTGTCCCAGTCGGTGTCCTCGATCAGCTCCCGGTAGGTCGGCACGTAGCCGTCGCTCATCAGGTAGCAGGGACGCTGCCAGCCGAAGAGCGAGTAGTTGGGGATGGCCCAGGCCGTGCACGGGAAGTCGACCTTGCCCTCCAGGAAGTCGAGGAACAGCGGGCTGTGGTTGAGCCGCCAGCGCTTGCGGTTGCCGCCGGCGAAGGCCTTCTTGAACAGCTCGCGGGTCTGCTCGACGCCGAGGAAGTGCTCCTGGTCGGGCGCCTTCTCGTACGCGTACGCGGGCGAGATCATCATCTCGTCCACCTTGAGGTCGTCGTTGAGGAAGTCGAGGACCTCGACGACGGTCTGCGGGGTGTCGGTGTTGAAGAACGTGGAGTTGGTGGTGACCCGGAACCCGCGCCGCTTGGCCTCCTTCATCGCCGCCACGGCCTCGTCGAAGACGCCCTCCTTGGCGACCGACTCGTCGTGCCGCTCGCGCAGGCCGTCGATGTGCACCGCGAAGGCGAAGTAGGGCGAGGGCCGGAACTTGTCGAGCTTCTTGCGCAGGAGCATCGCGTTGGTGCACAGGAACACGAACTTCCTGCGGGCCACGAGCTGCCGCACGATCTCGTCGATCTGCGGGTGCATCAGCGGCTCGCCGCCGGCGATCGAGACCATCGGCGCACCCGACTCCAGCACGGCGCCCACCGCCTGGGCCACCGGCATGCGCTGCTTGAGCACGCCGGCGGGATGCTGGATCTTTCCGCATCCTTCGCACTTGAGATTGCAGGCGAAAAGTGGCTCCAACTCCACGATCAGGGGGAACTTCTCCCGGCGCTTGAGCGTCCGCTGCGAGAAGAGATAGCTGGCAACCTTGAGCGATTGGCGCAGTGGCATGGCCATCAGGTTCGCCTCCTGGGGATCGTCACATGACGGTGCCATTCGAAAAATGCAGGAAGAACTGAGCTGAGCACGCGGTACGCGGCGATGCCGCCGCGCAGCGTTCCGAAACGGACGAGTTCATGCTCGGGCGCGTCGACGACCACCCGGACGGCGGCCACGGGCCGGGTCCCCGGGGACGCCGCCGCCGTGCGCAGGGTGGCGGCGGACTCCATGTCGGCGGCGATGGCGCCGCGCTCGCGCAGGCGGGCGCGGCCGGCCGCGCCGCGTACGACGTGATCGGTGCCCATCAGCAGCCCGGTGTGCACCCGGGTGCCGAGAAGAGCGAGGGCGTCGAGCAGCGGCCCGTTGTCCGGGCAGCCGGTGGTCTCGGCGTTTCTCCCGGCGTCCTCGTGGTCGGCCCGTACGGCGTCGGCGACGACGACGTCGCCGGGACGCATCTCCGGCAGCAGCCCGGCGCAGAACCCGGCGGCGATCACGGGCGCGGCGCGGTAGGTGTCCTCCGCGAGCCGGCGGGCCACGGCCCGCTCGGCCCGCTCGGGCCCCATGCCGGTGCGCAGCACGGCCACCGGGCCCGCGTCCCCGGCCGCGCCCTCGGCCGGGGACGTGCCCGAGCCCAGCGCCCTGCGCTCGATGCCGAGCGCGCAGACGACGAGCAGGGGCGCGGGGGCGTCGGGCATCAGGCCCCCCGGCCGTCACCGGCGGACGGCGCCGGGCCGGCTGTCGCGGACAGGTAGCGGCCGAGCGCGGTGAGCGGGAAGACCATCCGGTACAGGTGGTAGTTGATGGAGAAGTCCCATGGGAAGCCGGTGCCGGTGAACTGCGGCTCGTCCCAGGACCCGTCGGGAAGCTGGGTGCGCACCAGCCAGGCCACGCCGCGCTCGACGGCCGCGCTGCCGTGCTCGCCGGCGGCCAGCAGGGCGAGCAGCGCCCAGCCGGTCTGCGAGGCGGTGGAATCGCCGCGGGCGATCCACGTCGCGTCCGGATACGAACGCAGGTCCTCGCCCCAGCCGCCGTCGTCGTTCTGCACCTTCTCCAGCCACGTGACGGCCCTCCGGATCGCCGGGTGCGACGTGGGCAGCCCGGCGGCGACGAGCGCGGGCACCACGGAACCCGTGCCGTACACGTGATTGACGCCCCAGCGGCCGAACCAGCCGCCTGCCGCCTCCTGCTCGGCGAGCAGCCAGGCCACACCGCGGCGGGTGTGCGGGTCGCCGCCGAGCTTCTCACCGGCCAGCGTCTCCACGACGTGCGCGGTGACGTCCGCCGACGGCGGGTCGATGACCTCGCCGAAGTCGCAGAACGGCAGCCTGTTGGGGAATGCCGAGGTGTTGTCCACGTCGAAGGCGCCCCAGGCCCCGTTCTTCGACTGCATGCCCGCCAGCCAGCGTACGGCCCGCTCCACGGCGGCATCGACGCGCGCCTGGTCCGGATGGGCGACGCGGCGCAGGGCGAGGACGACCTCGGCGGTGTCGTCGGTGTCGGGGTAGTTGTCGTTGTGGAACTCGAACGCCCAGCCGCCGGGGGTGAGTCCGGGACGGCGTACGGACCAGTCGCCGGTGGTCCGCACCTGTTCCGCGAGCATCCAGTCCGCGGCCTTGACGAGCTGGGGGTGGTCGGCGGGCACGCCGGCGTCGGCGAGCGCGATGGTCGCCAGACACGTGTCCCAGACCGGTGACTGGCACGCCTCGATCATCCGGACCGGGCCGTCGTCGCGCGTGTCTCCCGTATCACTCGCGCCGTCGGTGTCCGCATCCCCCTTCTGAGGGCCGTCGGTCCAGACCGCGAAGCGGTCCAGCGACTCAAGACCGGCCTTCAGCACCGGGTGGTCGAGGTCGTAGCCCAGCAGGTGCAGCGCGATCACCGAGTAGACGGCGGGCGGCTGGATGCCGCCCCAGCAGCCGTCGCTCTCCTGGCGTTCGATGATCCAGCGGGCACAACTGCGCAGCGCGGCCTTGCGCAGCGGGCGCAGCGCGACCCTGCGGTACGCGTGCAGCGCCCGGTCCAGCCGCTGGAAGACCCCGTCCCAGGTCGCCGGCGACGCCCGCGGCCGGGGCGGGTTGGGCACCGCGGGATCGGTGTGCAGCTCGTCCAGGCCGAACGGTCCGGGGCGCACCGGGCGCTTGGCGGACACGATGGTCAGCGGCACGATCGTCTGCCGGGCCCAGCAGCCGAAGTCGTAGATGTTCAGCGGGAACCAGGTCGGCAGGTAGATCAGCTCGGGCGGCAGCTCGGGCAGGTCCTCCCAGCGCCACCAGCCGAACAGCGCGAGCCAGATACGGGTGAAGACGCGGGTCCCGGCGATGCCGCCGTGCGCGCGCACCCAGGCGGCGGCGCGCGCCATGTGCTCCTCGTCGGGCGCGTCGCCGGCGAGCCGGAGCGCGACGTAGGCTTCGACGGTCGCGGAGATCTCGCCGGGGCCGCCGTAGAACGTCGCCCAGGCGCCCTCCGGGCCCTGCCGGCTCCGGATGAAGCGGGCGGCGGCCGAGGTGGTGGTCTCGTCCCGTACGCCCAGGAACTCGCGCAGCAGCAGGTCCTCGGCGTCCATGGTGACGTTGGTCTCCAGGTCGCCCTTCCACCAGCCCTCGGCGTCCTGCCGGTCGAGCAGGTTGGCACTCGCCCGCTCGACCGCCTGCCTCGCGGCCAGTAAGGCGGCCGTCGCCCCTGCGGGGGCGGTGTCGGTTGCGTTGCCGCCATCGGCGGTGGCTTTCATGCACACCCCTTTCGAAGGAACGTCCGGACGCGCGGCCCGGGCGTCGGTGTCAGTGCCGGCGTACGACGACGAAGTCGGCGAGTCCGACGAACCGTTCGCGGATGTCGTCGGACATCTTCACCCCGTCCAGCGAGGCCAGAGCGCTCTTGTGCTGCCTTTGTGCCTCCTCCTGAGTCCACCGGCGTCCGCCGGCTTCTTCGATCAACGCGGCCCGGGCCGCGAATTCTTCCTCGTCGAAGTCGTTCTCCGCATCGGTATTCCGGTCATCGGCACGTTTGGCGTCGGCGGCGAGCATCTTCGCCAGCTCTGCCGAGGCAGGGCCTCCGGCGGCGAGCGCCGCGCACACCGGCAGGGACTTCTTGCGCTGGCGCAGATCGCTCCAGGTCTGCTTGCCGGTGACGGCGGGCTCGCCCCAGATGCCGAGCACATCGTCGACGGCCTGGAAGGCCAGGCCGAGATGGAAGCCGTAGCGCTCCAGTCCGTCGGCGACGTCCTCGCCCGCGCCGCCCAGCACGGCGCCGACGGAGCAGGCGCACGCGAGCAGCGCGCCGGTCTTGTTGCCCTCCATCTCCAGGCACTCGGCGACCGTGACGCTCTCGCGGTGCTCGTAGGAGATGTCCTGTGCCTGGCCGTCGATGAGCTTGCGGGTGGCGGTGCTCAGCCGGCGGGCGGCGCGCGCCGCCTCGGGCGTGTCCAGTTCCAGGAGCAGTTCGCAGGCGAGCGCGAAGAGGGCGTCGCCGACGAGGATGGCCTGCGCCGGCCCGTGCAGCTTCCACACGGTGTCGCGGTGGCGCCGCTGCTCGTCGCCGTCCATGAGGTCGTCGTGCAGGAGGGAGAAGTTGTGCACCAGCTCCACCGCGACGGCACCGGGGATCCCGGTCTCCGGACAGGCCCCGGCGGCCTCGGCGGCGAGCAGCGACAGGAGGGGGCGTACGGCCTTGCCGCTGTCTCCCACCGCGGGGTTGCCCTGCGCGTCGATCCAGCCGAAGTGGTAGGCGGCGACGGTGTCCATCGGGGGCACGAGCCGGTCGACGTAGGCACGCAGCACCGGGTTGGTCAGCTCCCGGGCGTGGTCCAGCAAGGCCAGGACGTCGGCGGCGCCGGGGGTGGCCGCGGTGTCGGTGTCCGGTTCTGGACGGGGCACGTTCTCTCCTCCGATGACGGATCTCACACTGCTTCCAGCAGGTTCCGCGGCACTTCTCGGCCCAGGCCGCCGAGGGTCTCGCGGACCGCTGCGAGGCCGCTGAGAACGGCGCTCTCCATGGTCGCGGGCCAGCCGGTGGCGGTCCACGCGCCCGCGAGGGCGAGGCCGGGCGCGTGGGTCCGGGAACCCGGGCGCAGCCGGCCGACGCCCGGTGCCGGGGCGAAGGTCGCGGTGCGCTCGCGGGTGACGAAGAAGTCGCGTACCCCGGCGCCGCGCGCGTCGGGCAGCAGCTTCGCCAGCTCGGGGAGGTAACGCTCGCGCAGTTCGCCGACGGGCCGCTCGATGTCGTCCTGCGCGGCGGACTGGGAGACCGCCAGGTACTGGCAGCCCCGGCCCTCGGGGGTGTCGGCGAGGCCGGAGGTGTCGGTGCGGTCGAAGATCCACTGCACCGGGGTGCCGATCGCGGCGACGAACGGGGAGTGCAGCACCCGCCGGTCGTACACGACATGGAGGTTGAGGATGGGGGCGGTGCCGATCTGCAGCAGCCGGTCCTTGTGGTCGATCGCGCCGGCCGGCAGCAGTCCGTGCGCCTCGCGCTGCGGTACGGCGAGGACCACGGCGTCGGTGTCCAGCGATGCGGCCGTGCCCCCGGCCCGTCCGGGCCCGGTCGCGACGTCGACCTGCCAGCCGCCGGCGGGGGTACGGCGCAGCTCGGTGGCGCGGGTACGCAGCAGGATGCGGGCGCCGGACCGCTCCAGCCGGCGGCGGGGCAGCTTGTCGTGCAACTGCCCCAGCGGCACGCGGGCCCAGCCGATGTCGGCCGCGCCGCGGTCGGTGAGCAGCGCGGTCCTGAACACCATGGTGGCCAGCCCGAGGGAGACCTCCGGGGCGAAGGCGTTGAGGGTGGCGACGCCGACCATGTCCCACAGCGCCGAGACGGCGCGCGGCGACTGCCCGTGGCGGTGCAGCCAACTGGCGAAGTCCACGCCGTCCAGGGCGGGGTCGGCCGGATCGAGCCGCCGCATCGCCAGTGCGGCCCGGCCCACGCTCGCGCGTTCGGCGAGTGACATGTGCGGGTAGCGGGCGAGGCCGGCGGCGAGGTGCAGCGGTGCCGGCAGGTCGGTGCGGCCGAGCCGGCCGGCCCGCGGGCCCGGGCCCCTGCGGGCGGGGGCGGCGGCGTCCAGCACGGGAACGTCGAGGCGCTCCTGCAGCGGGGCGAGCCCGCTGCCGCCCACCTCGTCCAGGAACCAGCGGTAGGCGGCGCAGCAACGCAGGTAGACGTGCTGGCCGTTGTCGACGGAGAGATCGCCGCGGCGGAAGGAGAAGGCGAGCCCGCCCAGGCGCGGCCGGCCTTCCAGAAGTGTGACGTCGACTCCGGCGTCGGCGAGTCCCATCGCGGCGGTCATCCCTGCCAGTCCGCCGCCGACCACGACGGCACGCGGCCGTCTTTCCGGGCCGGAGTCAGCCATCACCGGCCACCTCCCCACCCGTATCGACACGCACTATGTCTGGCCCGCCGCTTCGTGCGGCACACCTTGCCGGACCGCGGCGCACCACCCTGCGCTCCGTGCGCCGCAGCGCACGCCGAAGGCGCTTCCGGGCGCTCCCGGTCCGTCTCGTGCGCCGTGTTGACGGGGCCGTGGTCCCGTGCGTACGGCGCCGCGGCGGCCGGCGCGGGGCTCACCGGGGCCTCCGGCTCGCCTGCCGGGCGTCGACGCCGACCAGTCCGCGGACCGCGACGTACGCCTTCTCCCGGCCCGGCAGGGACACCCGGCCGCGCAGCACGGCCTCGGGGTCGGCGGCGATCCGCTCCAGCAGCCGGTGGTAGATGCCGGCCATCGCCGCGACGCAGGCGCCGCTGCGCCGGTCGAGCATGGGCAGCAGCCGGTAGCCGTCGGCGAAGAGGGCGCGGGCACGGCGCACCTCGAACTGCACCAGCCCGGGGAAGTCCGAGCCGGGGGGCGCCGTGTCGCCGTGGAAGCCCGCGGAGCAGCCGAACTTGGCCAGGTCGACCGCAGGCAGGTAGCTGCGGCCCTCGGCGGCGTCCTCGCGCAGGTCCCGCAGGATGTTCGTCAACTGCAGCGCGAGCCCGAGCGTGTCCGCGTAGGCAGGGGCGCGCTCGGAGTGCCGCGCGCCGGGCACGGTACCGAACACGCCGAGGGAGAGCCGTCCGACGGCTCCGGCCACGCAGCGGCAGTAGTCCTTGAGGTCCTCCCAGGTCTCGTACTCCCGGCCGCGCACGTCCGCGAGCACCCCGTCGATCAGCTCGTCGAGCCCGCCCAGCGGGATCGGGAAGCGGCGCGCGGCGTGGGCGAGCGCCACGGCCACCGGATCGGTGTCGTCCTCGGCCACCTCGCCGGCCCGGATGCGGTCGAGCAGGCGCCGGGTGTCCGCCAGCCGGGCGCGCTTGGTCTCCGGTGGCAGGTCGCCGTCGCCGATGTCGTCCACGCGCCGCGAGAACGCGTACAGCGCCGACATCGCCAGCCGCTTGTCGTACGGCAGGAGTCTGATGCCGTACGCGAAGTTCCGGGCCTGACTGCCGGTGACGGCCTCGCAGTACCGGTAGGCGGAGAGCACCTGTGCGGATGCGTAGGCCGCGCGCGACGGTGTGGTCACGGAGCGGTCACCCCTCTCGTCGCAGGGTCGACCCCACCTCGCGCAGCAGCCTGCGGCGGGTGGGCTTCGGCGGTCCGGGGAGCACGTCGTGGCCGGCGGCGGCGACGGCGGCGAGCGCCGCGCGTCCGCCGGCGACGAAGCCGGCGAGCAGCAGCCGCAGCCGGCCGCGCACGCTGGCGACGAGGGGCGCGCCCTCGTCGAGGAGCCGCGCGGCGCGGTCGGCCTCGTACCGGATCAGGGCGCGCACCGGCTCGCCGGCGCGGGGCCGGGCGAGATCCGCTTCGGTGACGCCGAAGCGGCGCATGTCCTCGGCCGGGAGGTAGATGCGGTCCCGGCCGAGGTCCTCGGCCACGTCCTGGATGTGCTCGACGATCTGCAGAGCGGTGCAGATCGCGTCCGAACGCCGGATGCGCTCGGGACTCTCGGTGCCCGTCACGGCGAGGACGAGCCGGCCGACCGGGTTGGCGGACAGCTCGCAGTAGCCCTCCAGCTCGGCGTACGTCTCGTAGCGCCGGATCTTCTGGTCCTGACGGTTGGCCTGGAGCAGGCCGTGGAACGGCTGCGGGGACAGCCGGTGGCGGTGGACGGTGGGGCGCAGCCGGCGCAGCAGGGGGTGGCCCGGCGTGGCGCCGGGCGTGAAGACCCGCTCCAGGTCGGCTTCCAGCGCGTCGAGGAGCGCGAGGGGGTCCCCGGCCTCGTCCGGGCCGAGGCCGAGCGCGGCGGCGTCGGCGCCGCCGGGGGCGAGGTCGCCGTCCCCGATGTCGTCGACGAGCCGGGCGTAGCCGTAGAGCGCCATGAGGTCGGCGCGCCAGGCACGGGGCAGGAAGAACGGGGCCACGGGGAAGTTCTCGTCGGCGGCCTGGCCGAGTACGGCGCGCGACGGGGTGTCGTCCGCCGGGGTCACCGGCAACTGCCCTGGGCTGCCGCCCTCGGGGCGCAGACGGCGGGCGCACCTACGAGCTGGGGTTTCGTCTTCGCCATAGCCGTCACGCCTCCCGTTCTACACCGCGTACCCAGATGTGCCCATTCCGGACACGCCGCCGCCGGCGTCGTGACCCCGAGCAGGTCCGGGGTGACGGTCAAGCTCCTTTATCGCCCACATGCCGCCAAACAGCACCGGTCCAGCGTACGCCGTACAGGACGAAGACGCGGCATGCAGTGGTCACCTCCCTGCGCACGTTCCCGGTAAAGCGCGAAACGCCGTCGCACGCAAGGGGTTTGACGGGTCACACGGTGAGACCGTCCAGGATCATGGTGAGCGTGCGGGTGACGATCGCGTCCCGCTGCGCGGGCGGCACGTCGCGCAGCGGCCCGTCGAGAATGAGCATGGCCAGCCCGTGCACCGAGGACCAGGCGGCGAACTCCGCGCCGGCCCGTACGCCCGGTCGCATCACGCCGGCGGCGTCGAGGGCGTCCATGGCGCCGACGAGGAGCCGGAAGGAGCGGACGTCGCCCGGATGGAGGTCCCCGACGCCGTCTCCGCGGGTCCACACCTCGGGGTCCTGCTCGACCCGGCAGAAGGCCGCGCGGTACATGCCCGGTTCGGCGACGGCGAAGCGGACGTAGCCGAGGCCGAGGGCCGTCAGCCGGGCCTTGGCGGCCTCCGCCGGGACGGCGCCGGGCGGCCCGGTCTCGGCGATCGCCTTCTCCATGGTGTCCGCCAGCCGCCGCTGACCCTCGTCCTTGACGGCCTGCAGGAGATCGGCCTGATTGGCGAAGTGGCGGTACGCGGCCGTCGGCGACACGCCGACACGCCGGGCCGCCTCCCGCAGCACGACCGCCTCGGGCCCGCCGCCGCGGGCCAGTTCCGATGCCGCGTCGACCAGCGCGTTCCGCAAGTCGCCGTGGTGGTATCCGGCCTTACCGCCCCTGACCTCGCCCATAGTCGCATCATGCCTCATGTTGACAGCATTAACATCACCTGTCAGGGTCAATGTTAACGCCATAAACATGAAGGGGGAGCACCGTGCTGACACGCATCGCGGAGCTCGTACTGCGCAGGACCCGCCTCGTGCTCACGCTCGCCGTCCTCGCGGTCGTCGCCATGGCGGCGCTCGGCTTCGGTGCCTTCGGCAAGCTCAGCGCCGGCGGTTTCAGCGATCCGGGATCGCCGTCGAGCAAGGCGCAGGAGGTGATCGAGGACAGATTCGGGGGCGATACGAACCTGGTCCTGCTCGTCTCCGCCGAGTCCGGGGGGCTCGGCGGGGACGCGGCCCGCGAACGCGGGCGGGAGGTGACCGAGGGGCTGCGGGCGGAGTCCACCGTCAGCAGCGTGGTGTCGTACTGGGACCGCGGCGGCGAGGGGCTGACGTCGAAGGACGGGAGCCAGGCCCTCGTGCTCGCGCACGTCGCCGGGGGCGACGAGAAGGAGGCCGACCACGCCAGGACGCTCACCGACGCGTACACCGGCACCCGCGACGGGGTCACCGTGAAGGCCGGCGGCGGGGCCGCGGTGAGCAACGACGTCTCCACGCAGGTCGCCGCCGACCTGGCGCTGGCCGAGTCCATCGCCGTGCCCGTCACCCTTGTGCTGCTGGTCCTCGCCTTCGGCAGCATCGTCGCGGCGCTGCTGCCGCTGGCGATCGGCCTGGTCGCCATCTTCGGCACGTTCGCCGAGCTGTGGGTGCTGGGCAGCCTCACCGACGTCTCGGTCTTCTCGGTCAACCTCACCATCGCGCTGGGCCTCGGCCTGGGCATCGACTACGGGCTGCTGCTGGTCAGCCGGTTCCGCGAGCAGCTGGCCGCGGGCGACGGAGTACCGCAGGCCGTCCGCCGCACGGTGGCGACCGCGGGCCGGACGATCGCCTTCTCCTCCGCCACGATCGTCGCCGCCCTGGCCGCGCTGCTGGTCTTCCCGCAGTACTTCCTGCGCTCCTTCGCCTACGCCGGCATCGGCGTCGTGGCCATCGCGGCGGTCAGCGCGCTGGTGATCATCCCCGCGCTCCTCGCCGTCCTCGGCCACCGCGTGAACCGGGGCCGGATCCCGGGTGCCCGCGCCGTGCGGCGCCCCGACGCACCGCTGTGGGGCCGCGTCGCCGGCGCCGTCATGCGCCGGCCCGCGCTGACCGCGCTGCCGGTGCTCGGGGTGCTGCTCCTCGCCGCCTCCCCGCTGCTGGGGGTCAGCTACGGCACCCCGGACGAGCGGGTGCTCCCGGAGAACGCGCAGAGCCGGCAGGTGGCCACCGCGCTGCGCGAGGACTTCGCCGTCGACGACAGCACCGCCGTCGACGTGGTGACCACCGGCCCCGTCGCCGGGCCCGACCTCACCGCGTACGCCACCGAGCTGTCCCGGCTGGACGGCGTCGCCCGGGTCGACGCGAGCAACGGCACGTACGCCGACGGCGCGGCCGGACCCGCGGGCCCCGCCGCCGCCGGACTCGGCCGGCCCGACGCCCAGCGGCTGACCGTCTCGGTCGAGCCGGCGCCCAAGTCCGCCGCGGCCCGGCACCTGGTCGGGGAGGTACGCGCGGTGCCCGCCCCCGGCGGGGTGGAGACGCTGGTCGGCGGCACCGACGCGGAGCTGGTCGACGCCAAGGACAGCATCGGCGACCGGTTGCCTCTGGCCGTCGGGATGGTTCTGATCACCACGTTCGTGCTGCTGTTCCTCTTCACCGGCAGCATCGTCCAGCCGCTGCGGGCGGTCGTCCTCAACGCCGTCAGCCTGGCC
Source organism: Streptomyces sp. CNQ329 (assembly GCF_000482585.1). Classification (NCBI taxonomy): domain Bacteria; kingdom Bacillati; phylum Actinomycetota; class Actinomycetes; order Kitasatosporales; family Streptomycetaceae; genus Streptomyces; species Streptomyces sp. CNQ329. The sequence continues at coordinate 214,777 of NZ_AXVU01000007.1, forward strand.
GCGGCCATGGGCGCGATGGTGTGGATCTTCCAGGACGGCCATTTCAGCGGGCTGCTGGGCTTCACCCCGCAGCCGATGGACACGGCGATGACCGTGCTGATGTTCTGCATCGCCTTCGGCCTGTCGATGGACTACGAGGTCTTCCTCACCAGCCGGATCAAGGAGCTGCACGACGCGGGTGCCGACCCGGCCACGGCGGTCACCGACGGGCTGGCCCGTACCGGCCGGATCGTCACCATCGCCGCCGGGCTGCTGGCCGTCAGCTTCTTCGCCTTCGGCACCGGCGAGGTCAGCTTCCTGCAGATGTTCGGCCTGGGCAGCGGCCTGGCCATCCTCATCGACGCCGTCGCGGTGCGCGGCGTGCTGGTGCCGGCCGCGATGCGGCTGCTCGGCGGACGCGCCTGGTACGCGCCGCGCTGGCTGCGCCGGGTGCACGGCCGCGTGGGCCTGAGCGAGGCGGGGCCCGGCCCGGGGGCTCCGCCCGAGCGTGAGCCGGAGCGCACCCCCGCCGGGGTGTGAGGCACGGAGCGTACGGCAAGGGCCCCGCCGCGACGGTGCGGCGGGGCCCTTCGGCGCGTACGCGCGGCTAGTACTACAGGGCTAGATCTTGATCACCTGAAGTCGTAGCCGCCTTCGGAAGTGGTGGCGTCGTGCCTCCGCCTGATGCGCGCGCCTCCAGATCGACCAGTGAAGTCCCTGGTCGATGGCGGTGCGAGTCGAGCCGATCAAGTTGAACAGCCGCCGGGCCTCGGTGACGGTCAGGGCCGCGAGCCGCCGCGTTCGCGGCCCGCGGTCACCGCCCAGGCGTGAAGAGCCCCCTTTTGCGGGGTTCGGGTCATCGCGGCCAGGAACGCCAACGCCAGCATGGACAGGGTGATATGGCGATACCAGGCGTCGTATTTGCGTACCTGGTAGTTGTCCA